>NZ_JBEXIK010000005.1:0-272308 GCF_040608515.1 Micromonospora sp. NPDC005173 | reverse complement strand
GGTCGGTGGTTCGTGTCCCTGCTGGTCGATGACCCCACCGTCAAGGCACTGCCGCCGCTGTTCACGGCGGTCGGGGTGGACGTGGGCATCACGAGTCTGCTCACCGTGTCCACCGGGGAGAAGGTCACCAACCCGCGTCATGAGCGCGCTGACCGGCGCAGGTTGGCCAAGGCGCAGCGGAACCTGTCCCGTAAGGGCAAGGACACCAAGAACCGGGCCAAGGCTCGCGTGGTGGTGGCTCGGATTCATGCCCGTATCGCCGATCGGCGGCGGGATCACCTGCACAAGCTGTCGACTCGACTCGTCCGCGAGAATCAAACGGTCGTGATCGAGGATCTCAGTGTGCGTAACATGCTGCGCAACCACAGTCTGGCCCGCGCTATCTCCGACGCGGCGTGGACCCAACTGCGCAGCATGATTGAGTACAAGGCCGCCTGGTACGGGCGGACCGTTGTCGCCGTCGACCGCTGGCATCCGAGCACGAAGACCTGCTCGGCGTGCGGGCGGATCAACACCGCAATGACCCTCGGCGTTCGCGCCTGGACGTGTCCCGGCTGTGATGCCGTGCACGACCGGGACGTCAACGCAGCGTGCAACATTCTCGCCGCCGGGCTGGCGGAGAGGTGAAACGCCTGTGGAGGGACGGTAAGACCCGACCCGCGCAAGCGGTGAAGGCGCGGCCCGGTGAAACAGGAACCCCCCCGGGTGACCGAGGGAATCCCCGCCCTTCAGGGCGGTGGAGGATGTCAAAAACGGGTTGTCAGAGATCGCAGCCCCGACGAGTCAGCGATGCCAGGACCTCGCCGGTAATTCGTCACGGCCGTATACCGCCGAGGATCTGCTCGGTGGTCCTGCCGGCACGGTGGCCAACCCACGCCCCGGGCAGCGGAGCTGCATGACGCCTTTCTCAGGCACGAGGAATGGCGTACCCAAGGGGATGAGTCAGGCATCGGGAAAGGTGGATCGTGAGGGGTGCCGCAATGGTGATGCTGGTCGCAGGGGCGCATCCGACGACCCCGGCAACCGTGCCGGCGATCAGCACGCCGCTGGCATTCGCACACTGATCACGAGTGCTGCGTTCCTTGTTCGTCCGCGACCTGAATGATCGTCTTGCCTGGCGTGCGGCGGCGGGCGAACGCGGAGGCGGTTTCGGAAAGCGGTCGCACGGCGCCGACGATGGGGTTGAGCCGTCCGGTCCGGAGGCGCTGGGCGAGGTCGGTCAGCCGAGTGCGATCAGGTTCGACGACGAAGAAGATGGCCCGCCCGTCCTTGGGCTGCACGGTAGGTGGCGTGGCGATGGTGACGAGGGTGCCGCCCGGGCGTACCAGTTTGGTCGATCGCTCGAGGATGTCGCCGCCGATGACGTCGAATACCACGTCCACCTCGCCGACGTGCTGCAGATCGTCGGCGTGCAAGTCGAGGAAGGTCTGCGCGCCGAGGCCGAGCGCGACGTCACGGTCGCCTGCTCGGCCGGTGCCGATCACGCGAGCGCCCACCTCCCGCGCGAGTTGAACGGCGATCGAGCCGACGCCGCCCGCGGCGCCGTGAATGAGGACGGTCTGGCCGGTCGTGAGGTGGGCGTGGTCGAACAGTCCCTGCCACGCGGTCAGTCCGGAGATGGGCAGCGCGGCCGCCACGGTGTGGTCGATGTCGGCGGCGAGGGGGGCGAGGTTGCGAGCCTCCACCGCGGTGTATTCGGCCAGGGATCCGTTGCGGGTCCAGTCGGTCAGTCCGAACACCCGCTGGCCCACGGTGAGGCCGGTGGTTCCGTAGCCGAGCTCGACCACGACTCCGGACAGCTCGTGCCCGGGGATGCTGGGTGCCCGGTCGCGACCGGCGCGATCGGACCACGTTCCCGGCCAGTCGAGTTCTCCGGGGGTGAAGCCTGCCGCGTGCACTTGCACGATGACGTCGTTTTCCGCAGCGTGGGGGTAGGGCATGTCGGTCAGGGTGAGCCCGCTGACACCCGCGTCACGGTCTCGCACAGTGATCGCTCGCATGCTCGAATCCTTTCCAAGAAAGTTCGTCGGCTCTTACCGTTCATCGCGTGCTCGCGTGAGATGTCCAATCAGCTTGGCCAGGGCGATCCGACGATGCGTTCGACCGTCGTGACGCGCTGGAAGCCGGGGATGAAGTGTTCGAGCACGTCGGAGTTCACGGTGCCGTTCGTGGTCTCGGGACGGTTCTTCAGCCCGTCGACGTGGGCCCGCAGAAACTCGTTCTTGAAGTCCCCTCGTGGGTGGACGGCGAGAATCTCGTCCAGCTGATCGTGTTCCAGTCCGTCCAGGCCCAACCCGAGCACGTCGGTCAAGACACCGAGGTACGTGGTCGCGATTTCCGGGGCCATCCGGTCGGGGATGCCCGGCGTGGTGTGTAGCGCGATCGCCGTCCAAACGGTCTCGGCGGCCGCCGTCGAGAAACCCCGGTCGAGGAGGAACTTGCGCGCGTGGTCGGCGCCATCGACTTCGAAGCGCTGCTCGACGTCGGAAAAGGGAGTCAGGAGGCCGGCGTCATGGAACATGGCCGCCAGATAGAGCAGCTCCGGGTCCGGTTTCACGCCGAGCTTGTGAGCGTGAATCAGGCTGAAGAGGAAGACCCTTCGGGAATGGTGGTAGATGAGAGGGCTGGTCGTCTCCCGGATGCGCCCGGTCGCTTCGGCGACCGCCGCTGTCTCAGGAATCTCCAGCCCCGCGATGACCTCTGGCACGATCTCTGACCTTCCCCGAGTGTGTGGACCATGTTTCCGACCTCCATGCTGCCCACCGATCGTCGTATGGCGCCGCCTTCGTCCGGACGGAAATCACCTATATCCGGACAGGGCGAAGTCGCAGTCGTGCTCCACCCACGCGCGGTGCCGTGTCCCCCCAGCGGGACGAGCGCGTGGCCTGCGACTTCGTGTCGTCCGTCACGGCCCGTTCCACGCGACGCCTGGTGTCGGGTTCATCGCGTGAGTCAACCGGGCATCGGTTGCGGAAAGAGGATTTCGTAGACCAGCCTTGCGACGGCTCCGGCGTTTCTTGAATAAACCCCGCTGTGTACGTAATCAGCCGAAGATCGCAGGGAGTTCGTTTACCTGCAATAGTCGAAACGTGAGTAACTCGGCCACGAGGATCCCCGTCGTCTCCGGTAATGTCGTGCTACCAATAGGCGGTGTCCATGCTCATGTTTCGCCGACCCGACGGCGGTCAGTGCCGCCGGGGTCCGGTCGCTCCCCGCAGGGATCCGGCTTCGAAGGGACCGGTGTGGTGAACGCTGGCCCCCATCGCGTCGCGATCTTCGTCTACGACGGAGTGACGTTGCTGGACGTCGCCGGTCCCGCGGAGGTGTTCAAGGAGTCGAACCGGTTCGGTGCCGACTACCGGATCGTGCTGCTGTCGCCGACCGGTGCGGACGTCACGTCGAACCTCGCGGTCCGGGTCGCGGTCGACGGCGCCATCTCCTCGGAGCCGGCTTTCGACACGTTGCTGGTGGCCGGGTCCGACCTCTATCCGCGCGCCCGTGTCCCCGCCGACCTGGCGGACGTCGTACGGATACCGGCGGCTGTGGCCGGCCGGGTCGCATCGATCTGCACCGGGGCGTTCGTCCTCGCCGCCGCCGGCATCCTCGACGGCAAGCGTGCGACCACGCACTGGCAGGTCGCGCACGAGCTTGCCGCCTGGTATCCGACGTGCCGCGTCGAGCCCGACGCGATCTACGTTCGCGATGGCACCACGTACACGTCGGCAGGGGTGACGGCCGGGATCGACCTGGCGCTCGCTCTCGTCGAAGAGGACCACGGGCCCGACCTGGCACGCGACGTCGCACGCGCCTTGGTGGTGTACATGCAGCGCGCGGGCGGCCAGTCCCAGTTCTCGGCGCCGCTGCAAGGACCGCCGCCCCGCTCGCCAGCGCTCCGCAGAATCACCGACCTGGTGACGGCGGACCCCCGTGGGGACCACTCGCTCGGTGAACTCGCGAAACACCTCAACGTGAGCACCCGGCACCTCACCCGGCTTTTCCACGACGAGCTGTCCACGACACCGGCCCGCTACGTGGAAAACATCCGATTCGACATGGCCAGGGCACTGCTCGACCAAGGACACACCGCGACGCAGGCCGCGACCCTCGCCGGGTTCCCCAGCTACGAAAGCATGCGACGGGTTTTCGCCAGGAAGCTGTCGATCAGCCCAGCCGCCTACCAACGCCGGTTCAGCACGACCCGCCGTGCGAATGCGGGTTAGTGCTCCAGTTGCAAGTTGCGGGAGCTGGCGTGCGGCCGCGTCGTGTCTGGCCTCCGCCTCAGGACGGGTCCTGGCTTGGCGTTGCGCGTCAGGAACCGACTCAGCTCACCGGTCGGTTGCGACTGCCGCGATGGCGGCGAGCGGCCGATGAGTGCCGTCACTGGGCCGCCGCTGGCGCTCAACTTCCGTGAAGCCGGCACGCGTCAGTCGCTCGGATATCGCGTCGACGGGCCAGCGATAGGCGGTCACGACTTTGTGGTCGAAGGCGTCGACCTCGTCACCGTCGAAGAGACCCAGCACCAACGTTCCGGACGGGGCGATGGCTCGCCGGAACTCAGCGAGCATGCCGTCGAGATCTTGCGGCGGTAGATGGATCAACGAGTACCAGGCCAGGATGCCGGCGATGGAGTGGTCGGCGACGTCGAGGCGTTCCATCGACCCGAGGTGGAACTCGGCGCTCGGGTGGTTCGCCCTCGCGTGGGCGATGAACTCGGGGACCATGTCGATTCCCGTTGCGTCGACGCCCAGTGAGCGAAGGTAGCCGGTGATATGGCCAGGCCCGCAGCCGAGATCGAGCACCGTGCCAGGTCGGCCTGCCAGATGTCGCCCGATGAAGGCGAGGTCGTCGGCGTGTACCTGCTGGCTCGTGCCGAACAGCTCGATGTAGAGCTCTGCAACGGACGCGTACGCCTGCCGGACCTGCTCCATGTTCACCGCCTGACTATATGAGCTCTCGGATTGGCCGGAGCCGGGCCCATGACCAGTTCGCCGCCGACCGAAGGCGGCGACTCAGGCCAACCGTCGCCGTGGTCGCAATTACCGATCGCGGTAGGTCAGCTCCTTGATGCGTTCTCGCGCACGGTGGTTCAGGCTACGAGCAGGCGGAGGCCGAGCTCTGCGGTGTCGAGGGGGACGAGGTCGCGGTTGCGCTCGGCCCACCGACCTGAGGAAAGGTCTTCGCGGAGTGTGCTGACTGCCCGCTGCTCAGCCTGCGGTCCGACTCTGGTCCATACCGAAACCGCGCGGCGTACATGTTCGTCCAGGTATGCCTCAGGCCGGCGCCAGTGTGCCTCGAAGAAGCCGTCAGCGCAGTCCCAGGGGACGAGCACCGGCTCCGCGCGTCCTCCGATCGCGCGGGTCAGGTCGGCCAGGGACGGCCAGCCGACGAGAAGGTTCGCGAATTCAGGCAGGTAGTCGCGGGTGAGCCAGAACCGCTGACGCCAGCCGGTGTCATCGGCGTCGTACGTGAACACCACCACGCGGCGGGCCACACGCCGCATCTCACGCAGCCCGGCGACCGGGTCCGGCCAGTGATGGACGGTGCTGACCGCCATCGCGGCATCAAAAGACTGGTCCTCGAACGGCAGACTCTCCGCGGCGGCGGCCACGCACGGCGCCGCGCCCACGGGACGCTGCGCCCGCATGACCGCCGACGGTTCCACCGCCGTGACATCGCGGTCGGGGGGCTCGTAGGAACCGGTGCCAGCCCCGACGTTCAGCACCGTTCGTGCGTCCCCCAGCGCATCCCAAATCTGCGCGGCGATCCGCGGCTCGGTGCGCCGCGTCGCTGGGTAAGCAGATCCGATGGCGTCGTACAACTGCGCGCCGAACACTTGCAGTTGCTCCTCTGGCGTCGTCCTGATCCCCATTGCTCGTGCCTCCAGTTCCCTGTCTATGGCCGTGACCATGGCAGCAGCTCGGTCGCGCTGGTCCGTTAGCAGGCCGCGCAGCCGGCACAGGTGCGCGACTGCGTCGGTGGCCGGATCGTCAACCAGATCCGCGATCTCCCGCAATCCGAAGCCGAGCCGCCGGTAGGCGAGCACCTCCCGGAGTCGCTCCACATCGTCGGCGGAGTAGGCCCGGTGCCCGGCCGCGGTCCGCGTGGACGGCTCCAGGAGGCCGATCTCGTCATAGTGATGCAGCGTGCGGACGCTGACGCCGGCCAACTCCGCCACACGCCCCACGGTCAGGTGATCCTCCACGCCACCGACTATGTGGCATGACGCCGCGTGAGGAGCAAGCCCCTCGCTGCTGGCATGATCGAGTTTCCGCTCATCGGCAACGCCTGCTTGATCATTGTGCGGTTGACGTTGCCTTCGAGGGCGCCGCCGTACGGCATGAACGCCGTCCTCACATCGGGCCGCCGGTACAGGTTCGGTGGGCAAGCATCGTGCACCTCCCGGTCGGCGTTCGGAGCGTCCGACTACGTCAGCCGTTGGCGCGGGTGCGCCGGCTTCCGAGCGCGGTGCCGAGGGCCGCGCCGGTGGCGGTACCCGCCGTCCATTCGAAGATCATGCCGAGGAGGAACTCTGGACGCAGCACATCGAGGACAGCGGCTTGCCACGTCGGCGGCACGGCGTCGCCGGTGCTCAGGTAGCCAGCGTGCTGGTTCGCCCAGACCACGGCCTCGGGGAGGCTGACGGCGAGCACCGCGACCAGGGCGGCCAGCCCGGCCAGTGCTCCGGTGCGCAGCCCGGCGCCGAAGGATCGGTTGCGCCAGGCCGTGGTGAGCGCGACGGCCAGCAGTAGGGGCATCGGGAGGAACACCCAGAAGCCGAGTATGCCGCCGCGGTCGTGCGCCAGCGACCAGCGCGAGGCGGCCAACGTGGCACCTGCCACGACGACCGCCGTCCCTGCGGCCAGCAGCCATGCGCCGTGCGGCAGCGCGGACCGCAGCGCGGCCCGTACCCCGCCGAGGGCGAACCTGCGGCGCTCGGCTGGCGGGTCGATCGCCGCGAGTTCGGCCCGCAGCGCGGCACCCCATGCGGATCGGTTGTGGGGCAGGTCGGCGGTGGCCAGGTCGAGCAGGATCTGCCAGACGTCGCGTGCCGCGTGCTGACGGCCTGCAGTGCGGGCGCCGAGCGCGGCTCCGAGGACTGGCCACGGCATGTTCCAGGCCAGCGCGACCAGGAAGACGTCGAGCGGCATCAGCAGGTCGCCGTCGCCGAGGTTCGCGATGACCGGGAACATGCCGGGCTCGGCCAGATAGGCGGCGCGCAGCGGCAGGTACGCGGCCGCGGTGCCGGCGACGATGGCGGCGAGGGCGAGCAGCCCGGCGATGGCGCCGGCTCCGAATCCGCGGGCGCGGGACACGGCGGCTGCAGCCGCGCCGACGAACGCGGCGCACCCGAGGGCCGCGAGCACTCCGAGCATCATGGACAGCAGCACTACGTCAAAGCCCCAGCGCGGGCCGTTGGTGACCGTGGCGAGGTACAGGCTCTCCAGGCCGGCAGTGAGCAGCGCGCTGGCCGCGGCGACGGCGATCAGTCTCGGCCACACCGGACGTCTGGTGCCGTCTCGCCACGCGGCGCGGGCGCGGGCGGCGAGCGTGCGCGCACCGCCCCGGCGTACGGCGTCACGCAGCCGGACCGCGAGCACCACGATCGCGAGCAGGGGCACCGGTAGGAGCAGCACCAGGATGAGGAGGAAAGCGAGCATCGAGGGCCTCCGAACGGCAGGTGCGGGTCGAGGTCGAGCGGTCGAAGCTCAGGTGGTCCCGGGCGCGAGCCGGGCCGCGCCCGGGGCGGGTGCGCCGTTCCTGGCACGTGCCGTCGCCGCGACGGCGCGCGCGAGTTCGGCGCCCGCGGTGCTGAGCCGGTACAGGTGCCGGGCCGGCCGCCCGCGCGGCGGGTCGGTCTCCCAGGAGGTCTCGACGTGTCCGCGCTCGGCGAGGCGGATCAGGATCGGGTAGACGGTGCCCGCCTTCAGGTCGAGGGCGCGGCACAGGTCGTAGCCGTGGCTCCAGCCCTCGCCTGCCTCGGCGAGGGCGGTGAGTACGGCCGCGGTCTGCGGGGAGGGATATCGGGTGCGGACCATGACACCATGGTCTACCTAGATAGAGTTATGCGCAAGACCCATCCCTTGATCTGCATTGCGCCTCCGGCTGACCGCTGGATGGCGAGCCGCTGAACCTCCCGCCATGATCAAAGCAGCGATGGTCGACTACATAGGCCCAAGGTCGAGAAGCGAACCCACGCTCATCGGAATCTGAGGGCGTCCACGACGACGGCGATTGGTAAAGCACGCTGACTCAGCTTTGTTGGTAGCTCACCGCGGCGAACCCGCACGGCTGGTGCAGGTGCAGGTAGTAAGCGCCTTCGCCGAAGTCGTCCAGGTCCGCGCCGCCGATCAAACCCACATAGTCCATCGGTTGGCCGCAACCGGGGCAGTCGGCGTGCTCGGCGTCCTGGATCCAGTCGGGCCGACCGCCCAGCGTCGAGCCGCCGCGATTCCAGGCGCTGGCCTGGTAGGGGTTCGGCAACGCCGGCCCCAAGACCGGAAGCAGCGCCGGCGGGTCCTCCGGTTCGGCAGCATCCGAGAGGTAGCTCGGGCGGGTGTTGCCGGCCCACCAGGTAGCGGAGCCGGCCGGCGTGACCCGGCTGTACAGCGTCGTATAGCAGGCGCAGAAGTGGCAGGTCTCGATCACCAATCGGCCGGACCAGCCCGCATGTGTCAGCGCAGCTTCGATGGCCGGTTCTGCGGTGTCGAGGTCCGCGGCAACCCAGAGCGGCGACGCACACCATGGACAGGTGGGCCCGTCTGCGCGTCGGGGTGTTTCGCGAATGACCCACCGATGCGCGGTGTCCCCGCACAGGCCCCGTCGGCTGTCGCCTGGGCCGATCGTCCAACCGCCCTCGAGCGCGTAGCTCAGCGCACCGACGTGCAGTTCGTCCGCGCCGGCCGGCGGTTGCGTCGACCAGCGACGCATGGCGCTCTCGGCGAGCGGGTGAGCACAGTGCGCCAGGATCAGGAGTAGATGATTGAGCCGATTGGGTGTCCGCCCGCCGTCGATCTGCTCGATGACCTGGCGAACAACGTCGGCGCCTGCCGCGCGGTACAACTTCGCCGGCCACAGCACGTCGAGGTCGAGCAATAGGCCCTGGTACGGGGCCAGCCTCTGCGGATCGGCGTCCGCGATCTCGCACAATTCCTCGATCGCGTCGTCGTCCTCGGCGGCCGTCCTCCTGATCAATTCCTCGATCACGAGCGGATCGTAGCCGGGTCGATTGGCCGGCCACCGTCAGCTGTAGTACTGAGCGAGGCAGAACTCGTGGTCCTCCGGGTCGGCCATGACCACGACCACACCCTCGTCATAGTCGTGCCGTTCACCGGTAAATCGGCCACCAAGGCCGATGACCAGCGCCATCGCCTCGTCGATATCGTCGACGGAGACGTCGAGGTGAATCCGAACCTTGCCTGTTCGAGGCTCCGGCACTGGCTGGAACACCAGCCGCGGCTGAGGGTCACCTCGCTCGCCGAGGTAGACCCAACCCTCCTGCGACGGCCCAGGCTCGCGACCGAGCAGGCCACTCCAGAACCGGGCTACCCGCTCGGGGTCAACGCAATCGATCGTGACACCGGACCAGACGTTCGCCATGTACTGATCCTGACAGAGCTCCGGTCGGCGATTCGTCCAGCGTCGACGCCACCCAGAGGCACTCGGGTCGGTATCACACGAGACGGGTGACGGCTTGGGCGCAGACCAGCGAAGTGGTCAACCGCCGTGGTGCCACTTTCCGCAGATGGGTCTCGTCCTTCGGCGCTGAGCGGACTTGTGGTGCCGGCAAGCGTGGGGGCCTGGGGCGTCGGCATCCGGCGGGTTTCCGCGGGCCGCCCCACCGCCTGTTCTCGCGTTACTAAGTGGAGTGATTCGCATCACGTCGTGTCATGTTTCGACGTTCCGTGGTGTCTTGGGGGCATGACTGAGCACATCACACGCCACAAGAAGGAGCTGACCTGCAAGGTCGCGCTGTCGAGGATCCGTCGCGAGGCCCGCAAGCCGGGTTCCACGGGCTGGGTCAAGGGCGGTCGCCAGCTGGAGCAGCCGGCCTTCGCCGCGCGGGTGGTCACGTCCCCGTGACCACCGACGAGCATGCCGAGCGGTTCACCCTGTTGCGGCCGCTGCTGTTCACGATCGTCTACGAAATACTCGGCTCCGCTACCGAATCCGACGACGTGCTGCAGGACAGCTATCTGCGGTGGGCCGAGGTGGACCTCGCGACGGTGCGGGACACCAGGTCGTACCTGGCGCGGTTGGTGACCCGTCAGACGCTCAACGCGTTGCGGGCGAGCGCGCGCCGTCGCGAGGACTACGTCGGCCCGTGGCTGCCCGAACCGCTGTTGCTCGACGAGAACGACCCGTCGGCCGACGTGGTGCTCGCCGAGTCGGTGTCGATGGCGATGCTGGTACTGCTCGAAACGCTCACCCCCGATGAGCGTGCGGTGTTCGTGCTGCGCGAGGTGTTCGGCTTCGGCTACGACGAAATCGCCGCAGCGGTGGGCAAATCCGTGACGACGGTGCACCAGGTGGCGCACCGCGCCCGCGAGCACGTGCAGGCGCGACGCAGGCGATTCCAGCCCGTCGACGCCGCGAAGACCGCGCAGATCACCGAGCAGTTCATGACCGCGGCGGACACCGGTGACATGGCGGGGCTGCTCTCCCTGCTCGCGCCGACCGTCACCTGGACCGCCGACAGTGGCGGCAAGGCCACCGCGGCGCGCCGGCCGGTGGTGGGCGCGCGGAAGGTGGCGACCGTCCTCATGGACCTCCTCCGCACGGGCCGGCAGAGGCCGGGCATGCGAATCCAGATGGTCAACTGCAACAACGCGCCCGCGATGGTTGCCCACGTCGGGGACCGCCCCGAAGGCGTCCTCCTGATCGAGATCATCGACGGGAAGATCACCAACTTCTACGCCATCCGCAACCCAGACAAACTCGTCGCGATGACGGTTCCGCGTCAGATCAGCCGGTAAGTTGCCCGCCTGCTCGCCGGTGTCGCCCCCGCTTCGGCAGGGCTCTCAATGTCGTCTACCGCAGCGTCAACGGCGACTCATCGGTGCTGCTGTTCGACGGTTCCTCCGCCTTCGCCGTCGTCATCCTCGACCTCACTTCGGGCGGCGGCCAGGTGTGCGGAATCTGCGCCGTCATCAATCCCGACAAGCTTCCCACGTCGACTGAACACTGAGGAATCCCCATGCTGCGAAAAGTAATGACCTTGCCCAGCGGCAGGATTGCGAAATGGGCCATCGTGGCCATCTGGGTCGCCCTGATGGTGCCGGCCCTCATGCTGGCAGGCAACCTGGGCGACGTTGAGAAGAACGACAACTCGGCCTGGCTGCCCAGCAACGCGGAGGCGACCAAGGTCATCGACCAGGCCAAGAAGTTCCAGCCCGCCGAGACCCTGCCCGCGATCGTGATCTACGACCGGCCCGAGGGCGTCACCACTGCCGACATGGCCAAGGCTCAAGCCGATGCCGACGCCTTCAAGGGCATCGAAAAGGTCGTGGGGCAGCCACAGGGCCCATTGAAGGCCCAGGATGGCAAGGCCATCCAGACCGTGGTCCAGGTTGACGACGGTAACGAGGGTTGGGACGGGGCCCACAAGGTCGTCGACGCGATGACCAAGATCGGCGAACAGAACGCCAACGGCCTCGGGTTCCACGTCACCGGCCCGGCCGGTTACGCGTCCGACTCGATAACGGCCTTCAGCGGAGGAGGCGCCCTGGGGGCGATCACCGCGTTGGTGGTGGTCGTCATCCTGCTGTTCACCTACCGCAGCCCGTTGCTGCCACTGCTGCCGCTGCTGACCGCGGGCGGTGCCCTGGTCGCGGCGGAAGCGGTGATCTACCTGCTGGCGAAAAGCGCCGGGCTCACCGTCAACACGCAGACCAGCCTCATTTTGACCGTACTGGTGTTCGGCGCCGCCACCGACTACGCGCTCCTGCTCATCTCGCGGTACCGGGAGGAGTTGAGGCGGCACGAGGACCGGCACGAGGCGATGGCGGAGGCCCTGTACCGCTCCAGTCCCGCGATCATCGCCAGCGCCGCGACCGTCGCTGTCAGCCTGCTGGTGCTGCTGCTGGCCACTCTCAACTCCACAAAAGGGCTCGGCCCGGCCTGTGCCGTCGGTATCCTCGTCGGGCTGCTCGCCATGGTCACCCTGATGCCGGCCCTGTTGGTCATCTGCGGCCGCTGGATCTTCTGGCCGGTGAAGCCGTCGTACGGCTCGGTCGGGACACCCAAGGACAGCATCTGGACGCGGGTCGGCACCGCCATCTCCGGTCGGCCGCGGATCGTGTGGGTCGGGACCGCGCTCGTCCTCGGCGTCATGGCGATCGGGGTGACGGGGCTCAAGGCCGATGGGATCCCGAGCAAGGGCCAGTTCACCAACGAGCCGCAGGCGGTCGTCGGCGAGGAGATCCAGTCCAGACACTTCCCGGCCGGGTCGGGTGACCCCATTTACGTCGTGGCCAAGGCTGCCTCGGCGGAGCAGGTCACGAGCGTGCTGTCAGGCGTCCCAGGGGTCGCCGACGTCGCGGCACCGATGATCAAGGATGGTGAGGTCTTCGTTCTCGGGACGCTCAAGGACGCTCCCGGCAGCAAGGCCGCGATGCGCACCGTCGAGCAGGCCAGAACCGCGGTCCACAAGATCGAGGGTGCGGATGCCCGGCTTGGCGGCAGCACGGCGATCGCACTCGATACACAGCAGTCGGCCGCCCGCGACTCCAAGGTGATCATCCCCGTCGTACTGATCGTGGTCTTCCTCATCCTCGCGCTGCTACTGCGGGCGATCGTCGCACCGCTGCTGCTCGTGGCGACGGTGGTGCTGTCGTTCGGTGCGGCCCTCGGCGTGAGCGCTCTGATGTTCAACCACGTGTTCGACTTCGCCGGGGCGGACGCGAACTTCCCGCTCCTGGTGTTCGTGTTCCTGGTCGCCCTGGGCATCGACTACAACATCTTCCTGGTCACCCGGGTACGGGAAGAGGCACTGCTGCACGGCACCCGGCGCGGCGCGCGGACCGGGCTGTCCGCGACCGGCGGCGTGATCACTTCGGCGGGTCTGGTACTGGCCGGTACCTTCGCGGCGCTGGGATCGCTGCCGTTGGTGTTCGCGGCGCAGCTGGGGTTCGCGGTGGCGTTCGGCGTGCTGCTGGACACCATGATCGTCCGCTCGGTACTGGTCACCGCGCTGACTCTGGACGTGGGTCGATGGATGTGGTGGCCCAGCAAGCTGTTCAAGCACCACGAGCCCCAGCCGTCGGCGGGCAAGGCCGACCCCGAACCGGCTTTCGTGGACGCGGGCAGGTGACAGCCTTCCGGCGCCGGGCCGGAAGGCCCTGCCTCGGGAGGTGACGCCGCTTGGGAAGGCCGGCCGTACGGTGCGCGGCCACGACCGTGTTCGGCCGCGTTGTGTGGGCCAACTCCGGCCCTTGCGACTTACATTGGGAGCGCCGGCCCGCTCATGGACCTTGTCCATGAGCGGGCGGGGTGCGGTTGATGGTTGCTCGTAATCCAGATGTGGGCTCACTTCGGACTTGTCGAGCTCGCTCTGGTACGCGGCTCGCGGTGGTGGTCGGGCGAGGCGCCGACGAGCTGGTGTGTCCGGTGTTGTGACGCGGCCCTGTACCGCCCGCTGACTAGAACCCAGCCGGCCACCACGACCATCGGCGCCGTCATCACCATCGTGGTCGCAGTGGCATCGGACCCTTCACCCAGCAGCGTGCCGGTCAGCAGCGACAGGGTCATGTTGTTCCCGGCATGGGCGACGCTGGTGGTCCAGATGCTGCCGCTGCGCAGCCGCAGCCAGGAAAGAATGATCTCTTGGCACATGAATGACACCGTCCAGACCAGCAGGCCCAGGGCCACGTTGCTGAACTGGATGTACCCGAGGAAGGGCAGCGGGTAGTGCCAGATCGCCCAGATCAGGCCCGTGGCCAGGGTGGCGGCCAGTGGTCGTCCGGGGAGGATCCGCAGCCGCAGGTAGCTGGTCCAGCCGAACTCCTCGCCCCAGTAGAGCGGGGCGAGCAGGGGGACGACGAGCATCAGCACGGCCAGGAAGGCCCACCAGGGCAGGCCCGGTACCAGATCGTTCATCGGCGCCAGGGTCGGCCGCCACAGCCCCACGGCCGCTGAGATCCCGAGGGCGGCGGCGGTGGAGGCCAGCGGTCCCAGCCATGCCGCGAGGTAGTGGGGCCAAGCGGCGCGCAGCCGCAGCGCCAACCCGGCGTCGGCGAAGCCCTCGCGCGTGACCCAGCGCCGGACGATGAAGGCAGCGGCGGCGGGCGCGATCCAGCCGAGGGAGAGAATCTGCACGAGCGGATTCGCCAGCGAGAAACCCTGTAGGTACAGCGCGATCTCGATGGTCCAGGTCACGCCAAAGCTGATCAGTAGGAAGGTCGTCAGTCCCTTGGTTCTCGACATGGCACCAGGCAACCAGCGGACCTGACGAAGATCACTACGGACAGCTATCAGAACGGGGTAGGGCTGGGTCTACCTCGTCGGTATGGCCAGCTCCAGAGACTTCGTTGGCACGGCTGATTAGCGTGATGGCCGTGCGCACAGACAGCCCACCGACAGCGCTGCGGGCCCTCGGCTACCGTCGGTTTCTGGCCAGTCGGTGGCCGTGGCGGTCGGCGGCCTACCTGCTCACAACGTTGCCGGCGGCGGTCCCGGCCTTCGCGGTGCTGGCGATCCCCTGGCTGGTCCTGGTAACACGGTTGGCGACGGAGGGCTTCGCGGCCGGGACGATCCTCTTCCTGATCTTCATCGGAACGGCGCTGGTCGGCATCCTCGGGCCGGTGATCGCACCGCCGCTGGCCAACCTGGAGCGCCGGCGCCTGCGCCTGGTCGACGATCGGCCAACGGCTGCTCCGCGCCGGAGGCCGCCGCTGCCCGGGCCGCTGTCGTGGCTACGGCACCGCTACACCGATCCAGCCACCTGGCGCGAGGTCGGCTACGCCTGTCTGCTGGCCACCGTGGCGCCGGTGCTGTCGATCGCGGCGCTGCTCACCCTGCCGTGGGCGGTTGTGTCCATCGTGAGTCCACTGATCGTGCTGGCCCAACAACCGGGCGGCGACCCCGTGGCGTTGGGCTTCGGCACTGCCGCGACGGTCGAGCAGACCGTGCCCTACACGGTCATGGGCGTCCTGGTGTTACCGCTGATTCCGTACCTGCAGGCGCTGGTGGCAGGCGGGCACGCGGCAGCGGCACGTGCCCTGCTGCTGACCGATTCCGCGGAACGGTTACGCGCCGAACTGGTCGAGGTGTCGCGCTCCCGGGTACGGCTCGCGGACGCCTTCGAGGCCGAACGCCGCCGCATCCAACGAGACCTTCACGACGGCGCCCAACAGACACTCGTCAGCCTCACACTGCAACTCGGGCTGATCAAAGTCGACCTGCCGCCCGACTCGACCGCCGCCAGCGGCATCGCCAAGGCGCACGACCGGGCCAAGCAGCTGATGGCCCAACTCCGCCAGCTCATCGACGGGATCCAGCCGCAGGTCCTGTCAGACCTCGGCCTGCCCGCCGCGCTCGAAGAACTTGCCGACCGTTCGACCATCCCGGTCACCGTCGACGTCGACATGTCCGGGAGGCTGTCCGACCAGACGGAGAACGCCGCGTACTTCGTGGCGGCCGAGGCTCTGACGAACATCGCCAAACACAGCGGCGCCACCAGCGCGGCCGTGACCGTACGCCAGCAACGCGACAGCCTCACGGTCGAGATCAGCGACAACGGTCGCGGCGGTGCCGATCCAGACCGCGGCACCGGCCTGACCGGGCTGGCCGACCGGGTGGCGGTCAACGGCGGCAGAATGTTGCTGTCCAGCCCGGCCGGCGGGCCGACCGTTCTCCGTGTGGAGCTTCCATGCAGCCAGCAACCATCCGGGTAGTCGTCGCCGACGACGCAGCCCTGCTCCGGGAAGGACTGGCCGGCCTGCTCGAACGGTTCGGGTTGCACGCCGTTGCCGTCGTCCGCGACGCCGAGGCACTGAAGGTCGCCGTGGACGAGCACGCCCCCGACCTTGTCCTCACCGACATCCGGATGCCCCCGACATACACCGACGAGGGATTGCGCGCCGCCGTCGAACTCCGCCGGGCCCGTCCCGGCCTCGCGGTCGTCGCACTCAGCCAGTACGTCCAGCACAGCTACGCCGCGGAGCTGCTCGACTCCGGCGACTGCCGCGGTGTCGGCTACCTGCTCAAGGACCGGGTCGTCGATGTGGAGGACTTCATCGCCACGTTGCGCACGGTCGCCGCCGGCGGCACCGTCATCGACCCTCAGGTGATCAGCCAACTCGTGCGTCGTCGCCGTGACCCACTGTCCGCTCTGTCGGCGCGCGAACGCGAGGTGCTGGCCCTGATCGCCGGGGGTCACTCCAACACGGCAATCGCCCAGCGGCTGTTCGTCTCCGAGGCCGCCGTCGGCAAACACGTCGGCAACATCTTCACAAAGCTCGACCTGGTCCAGGCCGGCGACACCAACCGTCGCGTCCTGGCCGTCCTGGCCTACCTCAGAAACACCGCTTGACCCTCGCCTTGCGCAGTGATCCGGCCGTCATGCGCGAGGTCACTGCGCGAGGGAGTCCGCCAGGTCGCTGGCCAACCGGTCCGCCGATTCCAGTGGGATCGGCTCGAACATCGCCGGCTCGTCCTCCGGGAAGAGCGCGGTCGGGCCGTAGATCCAGTCCGTGAAGGAGTGGTCGTCGACCTCCCGGGCGCGGAGCAGCACATTGCGTTGCTCGCGCTCGACGCCGTCGAGGTGCCACAGTTCGCCCCACGCGCGCGCCGTCAGCAGCACGCGTCGGCAGTGCTCCGGTCGGACCGCCTGGTAGGCCGCGAGTGCGCCCAACCAGTCGACGGCGCCGTCATCGTCCCGAAGTCGCTTGACGTGCTCGGCGAGTACCCAGCCGTCCTCGATCGCCATGATCGCGCCCTGCGCCAGGTATTGCAGCGGCGGATGGGCGGCGTCGCCCAGGAGGGCGATCCGGCCGTCGACCCAGGTGGCGATCGGGTCGCGGTCGTACATCCGCCACCACTTGTCGCGCCACATGTGCGGCAGTCCGTGCTGAACGGCGTCGAAGGTCCCGGCGAAGGCGGTGTCGAGCTCGTCGGGTGTTCCCCAGTCCTCAAGCCCGGCGAGTGCCTTGGGGGACTCGAAGACGGCGACCTGGTTGAGGAGGTCGCCACCACGTAGTCCGTAGTGGACGAAATGGCAGCGCGGGCCGACGTACACGACGATCTCGGAGAGGTCGACCGGGCGGCCTACCTCCGCGATCGGCACGGTGCCGCGGTAGGCGACGTATGCCGAGGAGACGGGTTGGTCGTCGACGAGGAGCTTCCGGGCGACGGAGTGCAGGCCGTCGGCCGCGATCACCACAGCTCCCTCATGGATGGTGCCGGCATCGGTCGTCGCGGTCGCCGTGTCCCCTTCCTGCGAGTACGCCGCGACCCGCTGCTCGGTGAGCAGCTCGACGCCGGCCTTCCGACATGCTTCGAGGAACAGCCCGTGAAGGTCGCTGCGGTGGATGACCAGGTACGGGAAGCCGTAGCTCCGCTCGAGGTCACGGAGGTCCAGCGAGGTCAGGTCCCGTCCGTCGACCGCGTCGCGCATCACCATCTTGTCGGGTACGACGCCGCGGGCCTTGGCCTCCTCGAGCAGCCCGTAGTCATCGAGGATCCGCGTGCAGTTCGGTGCGAGCTGGATGCCCGCGCCGACTTCGCCGAATTCCTTCGCCTGTTCGAGGACCCGCACCTTCAGTCCGAGGCGGGACAGCGCGAAGGCGGTGCTCAGCCCGCCAATCCCGCCACCGACGAGGACGACGTCAGGAGTGCTCATGTTCCTTGCCTTCTCAGAGCCAGGGGCCGAGGTCGGGAACCCCGGCGAGGGGGTGGGGCCGGCCGGCCAGGTAGGCGACCACCTCGGGCAGCGGACCGTCGGGAACCCCGACGAGACCGCGCTTGGCCTGGATGTCCTCCACGAGCGCGGAGAGGAATCCGTCCGGGAGGTCGGCGAAGGTCAGCCCCGTGCCGAGATCGACGGCGTGCACGCAGATCTCGCGGGCCCGGAGCCACGGGATCTCCGTGGCGGCGACCGAGCGGCCTTGGGCGGTGACGACCTCGGCGCGCCACTGGTCGGTGGTGAGGGCGTCCATGGCGACCGCGAGGTCGCGTGCCGATCCGTTCGTCCACGCCGCCAGTCGAGCTGCGGAGAGCTGCGGGCCGGACTCGATGTCGGCGTTTCGCTGGTCCATTGAGGAGTACATGGGCGTCCGCTCGCCGGTCCTGGCCCAGCGCACGAGGTTGCCGAGCGCGTCGGCGTTGCCGGCGACGTGCGCCACGAGGTGCTTGCGGGTCCAGCCGGGCAGAGCGCTGGGCTCGGTCATCGCCTGCTCGTCCAGCGCGGCGACCTGCGTGGCGAACAGCTCCGTTCCGTGCTCGACCCACTTCAGCGACTCGACGTGCGTGCGCAGCATCAGGACTCCTTGACGACCTGGTTGGTGCAGGCACCGATACCGGCGATCTCGGTCACGACGGTCTCGCCGCCGACGAGGTAGACCTTCGGGTCGCGCGCGTGGCCGACACCTGCGGGCGTGCCGGTCGCGATCAGGTCGCCCGGGTTGAGCCGGATGACCGTGGACACGTACCGCACCAGGTGCACCGGGTCGAACAGCAGCGTGCCGGTGTCGTCCTGCTGCATGACCTGGCCGTTGACGGTCGTCTTCACCTGGAGCGCCGGGCGGACGCCGCCGACCTCGTCGGGCGTCACGACGTACGGGCCGATCGGGGTGGAGGAGTCCCAGATCTTGCCCTGGGTCCACTCGATGGTCCGGAACTGCCAGTCGCGGACGGAGACGTCGTTCATGACGGTGAAGCCGGCGATGGCGGCCTCGGCCTCCGCCTCGGTGGCGCGCCGCACGGGCTTGCCGACGACGACCACGAGCTCGACCTCCCAGTCGAGGGCGTCGGTCTCGGCGGGCTTGGTGATCGGGTCGTTGGGTCCGATGAGGGTGTCGGCGAACTTGGTGAAGAGGGTCGGGTACGCCGGCAGCTCGCGACCCATCTCGGTGATGTGGTTGGTGTAGTTGTGGCCGACGCAGACCACCTTCGACGGGTGGGGCACCACCGGCGCCAGGTCCGCGCCCTCGGCCGGCCAGGTCTCACCGGTCGCGGAGGCCGCGATCGTGGCCCAGTCGTCCTGCGCGAACAGGGCGCCGACGTCCTCGTGGCCGAGGTCGACGAGGACGTCCCCGTCGAGGCGGACGGCACGGGTACCGCCGTCGACGCGGAGGGTGGCGAGCTTCATCGGAGGGTCTCCTGACGGTCGAGTTGGAGCGCCTCGAAGACGGGCGCGTCCGAGAAACGGAAGAGGTCCAGGGCGCCGGAATCGGAGTCGGTGGTGCCGGCCTCGGCGCGGGCGGAGAACGGCTCCCAGGACGGGACCACGAACAGGTCGCCCCGGGTGACCGACCAGGCCTTGTCGCCGACGGTCACCGTGCCGGAGCCGTCGAAGACCTGGTACACCGATGACCCGGTCTGGCGGACCGGTGTGGTCTCCGCGCCTCGGACGATCCGGTGGAACTCCGCGCGGATCGTCGGGAGCACGTCCCTGCCGTCGTGCGGGTTGCTGAACCGGACCGCCGCGTGGCCGGGCTCGACGGTGCCGCCGTACCCCTCCTTCTCCAGCAGCAGTTGGTCGCGGAGGGCGGCGTCGGTGTGTTCCCACTTGTAGGCCAGCAGCGGCGATCCGGGGGCTACCTCGCCCACCGAGAGCGGACGCAGGCCCGGGTGGCCCCACAGCCGCTCGGAGCGCGAGCGCTCCGGCGTGATCCGCTCAGCCTCGCTGATCTCTTCGCGGCCGAACTGGAAGAACTGCGACTCGGTGGCGTACTGGAACGGGATGTCGAGGCCGTCGATCCAGGCCATCGGCTCGGAGGTCGCGTTGTGGTGCGCGTGCCAGTTCCAGCCGGCCTGCGGCAGGAAGTCGCCGCGGCGCATCGGGACCGCGTCGCCGACCGGGGTCTCGCCGCTGCCGCCGACCACGGTCCACACGCCGGAGCCTTCGACGACGAACCGGAAGGCGTGCTGGGTGTGCCGGTGCTCGGGGGCGTCCTCGCCGGGCATCAGGTACTGGATCGCCGCCCACAGCGTCGGCGTCGCGAACGGTCGACCGCCGAGCGCCGGGTTCGCCAGGGCGATCGCACGACGTTCACCCCCGCGGCCCACCGGGACGATGTCGCCCGCCTTCTCGGCCAGGCGAAGCAGGTTCTCCCAACGCCACACGTGCGGCACCGCGCGCGACCTCGGGTGCGCCGGCATCAGATCGCCGATCTCGGTCCAGAGCGGCACCAGTAGTTCCTGCTCGAAGCCGCGATACAGCTCCTCCAGCGCTGGCGTCACGTCCGGCTGGCCCGGCGCCGAGACCGCCTTCAGGTGGACCGGGGTGTCAGTCGTGCTCATGCCGCCTACGATGAAGCCTGTCGCATCAGCAGAACGCAGGATTCTGGAGAGCGGAACGATCCGGCCATGAGCAGTGCGGAACCGAAGACCCCACCGACGTACCTCGTGACCAGTGCCGACCATGCGCTCCGGATCGCGGTCATGCTGCAGTTGGAGGGGCGGCTCACGGTGAGCCAGGTCGCTGAGCGGCTCGGCGTGGCGCGGTCGACAGCCCACCGATTGCTGCAGACGCTCGTCTACCGCGACTTCGCGGTCCAGGACGACCAGCGGGTCTATCACCCGGGGCCGGTCCTCGAGCTCGCCGCGCACTCGCAGTCGCGCACGTCGCAGCTACGCGCCGCCGCGCTGACGCATCTCCAGCGGCTCGTCGAGGTCGTGGGCGAGTCGGCGAACCTGGCCATCCGCACGGGCGACACGACGCGCTTCATCGCGAGCGTCGAGTGCCGGCAGGCGCTCCGGGTGGGTTCGCGCGAGGGGATGGTGTTCCCGGCCCACCGCACCACGGCCGGGCTCGTGTTGCTCGCGGAGCTGCCGCCGGCCGAGGTCGACGAGCTCTACGCCGCTGAGCGGTACGCCCAGCGCCCCGACGAACGACCGGATCTGGCGACTCTTCGGGGTCGGCTGACCCGCGTCCGCCGGGCCGGGTTCGCGCTCAACAACGGGCTGTCGGAGCGGGGCATCGTCGCGGTCGGCGTCCCGGTCCGCGACGCGGAGGGCACGGCGCTCGCCGGACTCTCCGTCTCGATACCGGCGGTCCGTTACGACCGCGGGCAGCTCCCGGCGCTCGTCGCCACCCTCCACGGGGCGGCCAGGGCCGTCGAGGCGGGCATCGACTGAGCCGATACATGCACCACGTGCATGCCGAACCATGCAAAACATGTGTTGGCTTGATGTGGGGGCGGTCACTTCAATTGGACGCACCGCAACACCACCCCGAGGTGACCCATGACCGATTCCATCGCACCCATCTCCGATCTCGATCTGTTCGACGACGCGGTGCTCGTCGACCCGTACCCCTCGTACGCGGCACTGCGCGACCTTGGCGGCGTCGTCCGTCTCCCGGCGAACGACGTCCACGTGCTCACGAGATACGACGTCATCCGCAACGCCCTGGCCGACTGGGAGAGCTTCTCCTCCGCAGGGGCGATCGGGTTCAACCCGGCGGTGAACGAGGCGCTCACGGGCACGTCCCTCGCCTCCGACCCGCCGGTCCACACCCAGCTGCGGGCGACCCTGACCGCGAACCTGTCGCCGCGCGCGCTGCGCGGCCTGAAGGCCAGCATCGACGCCAAGGCCGATGCCCTCGTCGAGCGACTGGTCGACAAGGGCTCGTTCGAGGCCATCGACGGGCTGGCCCGCGCCCTGCCGCTCGAGGTCGTCGCGGATCTCATCGGGTTCACCGGCAACGTCCGCGACAACATGCTGCGCTGGGGTCAGGCCGCGATGCAGGTCATCGGGCCGATGAACCAGCGCACCGCGGAGAGCTTCCCGATCGCCGGCGAGCTGTACGGCTGGTGCTCGACCGTCACCGCCGAGGACCTGGCGCCCGGCTCGGTCGGCCGGGGGATCTTCGAGGCCGAGGCGCGCGGCGACATTCCGCCCGACACGGCGGGCCACATCATCCACCAGTACCTCGGCGCCGGCGTCGACACCACCATCGCCTCGATCGGCAACATCGTGGCCCTGTTCGCGGCCCATCCCGAGCAGCTCGCGCTGGTCCGGGAGAACCCGTCGCTGGTGCCGGCCGCGTTCAACGAGGTGCTCCGCTACTGGGCACCGCTCCACGCCTGGGGACGTCGCGCGACCCGGGACGTGACCGTCGATGGGGTCCTCATCCCGCAGGGCGCGAAGGTCGCGATCCTGTTCGGCGCCGGCAACCGGGACCCGCGCCACTACGCGGACCCCGACGCGTTCCTGGTCGAGCGCAACCCGGTCGACCACCTGTCCTTCGGGTACGGCCCGCACGGCTGCGCCGGACAGGGGCTGGCCCGACTCGAGGCGCACGCCGTCATCGAGGCGCTGGCCCGCCGGGTCGGTCGCCTGCTCGTTGGGCCGGAGGTGCGGGTTCCCAGCAACATCACCCGCAGCATCGAGGAGCTGCCCGTCCTGGAGGTGGTGCCGGTATGAGGATCGTCCTGGATCGTCCGCGCTGCGAGGGGCACGGGCTGTGCGAGGAGGCCGCGCCCGACCTGATGCACCTCGACGACGCCGGCGAGCTGGTGCTCGACCGTGAGGAGATCAGCGACGCCGACGCCGCGCCGGCCCAGGGGGCCGTCCGGGTCTGCCCGGTCGCGGCCCTGCGCCTGGCATGAGTACGCCGATCCAGCGGGTCGTCGTCGTCGGCAACGGCATCGCGGGCCTCACCGCGGCCGACACTCTGCGTCAGGCTGGCTTCGACGGGGAGCTGACCATCGTCGGCGACGAGACGCACCCGGCGTACAGCCGTCCGGCCCTGTCGAAGGCGTTGCTGCGCGACGGCGACGACCTGTCGTCGCACAAGTTGCCGCCGACCACCCACGGGGCGATCGAGTTGTTGGGCGTACGCGCGACCGGGCTCGACGTCGACCGTCGGCTCGTCGCGCTCGACGACGGCGGGGCCTTGCCGTACGACCGACTCGTCCTCGCCACCGGGTCCCGGGCGCGACGGTTGTCCGACCTTCCCGAGGAGGTCGTGCTGCGCGGCCTCGATGATGCGCTCGCTTTGCGCAAGCGCGTGGCCGACCGACCGTCGGTCGTCGTGGTCGGCGGGGGTCCGCTCGGCATGGAGATCGCGTCGGGCTGCCTGGCCGCGGGGTGCCGGGTCACCCTCGTCTCCCAGGGCCTGCCGTTGGTCCTGCAGCTGGGCCCTTACCTGGCCGGGGCCTTCGTCACGGCGGCGCGGGAGCGCGGGCTCAGCATCGTGCAGACCGGATCGGCGCGACTCGATCGGCGTGGCGACGACGTCCGGGTGGTCCTCGACGACGGCGCCGTCCTCGAGGCCGAGCTGGTGGTGACCGCCGTCGGCGACGTCCCGAACACGGAGTGGCTCGCGGACACCGGCCTGGCTGACCGAGGCGTCATCCAGGTCGACTGCCGCGGGCTGGTCCGGCCCGAGATCGCCGCCGTCGGCGACCTGGCGGCGTTCCCCACGCCACACGGCCGGCGACGCATCCCGCTCTGGAGCAGCGCCATCGAGCAGGCGAAGGTGGCGGCGGTCGCCCTCGTCCGTGGGGACGACACTCCACCGCTCGCGTTCCAGCCGTACTTCTGGACCGAGCAGTTCGGCCTGAGCCTCAAGGCCGTCGGTCATCTCCCGCTTGAGGGCGAGCCGACGTACGTCGAGGGAGGGCCCGACGGTCCGGCGCTGATGCGCTGGTCGCACGGTGACGGCTCCGGCGCGGCCGTGGCGCTGAACCATCGGACCTCGATCCCGCGACTGCGCCGCCTGAGTCAGCAGGCCGGGTAGGGTTTCGTCGCGATGAGCGACGACGGAGAGGGCGCCACGGGGTCCGGGTTGTATCGGCTGGCATCGGTCAACCTCAACCTGCTGGTGCCCCTCCTCGCGCTCCTGGAGGAGCGCTCGGTGACGAGGGCGGCCGAGCGCGTCGGTCTGTCGCAGCCGGCGATGAGCCACGCGTTGGGTCGCATGCGGCGTCTCCTCGGCGACGACCTGCTCGTCCGGCAGGGGAGCAGTGTCACGCTGACTCCGCGCGCGCTCGAGCTGATCGGGCCTGTGCGGGCGACGCTTCAGCAAGCCGCGGAGGTGGTCAGATTCCCGGGCTTCGACCCGGCGACGGACCGCCGGGTCATCACCGTCGCGATGACCACCAGCACGGCCTTTGTCCTCGGGGCGCGGTTGGTTCGACTCGTGGCGGAACGAGCCCCGAACGCGATCCTCCGCGTACGCACCATCGCCGTGCCGACCGAGACCACCTTCACGGAGCACGGCGTCGACGCCGTGCTGCTCTCCGAGGCGTTCACGTCGCCGTACCCGCGGGAGCGCCTGTACGACGACCGCATCGTGGTGGTGGCCTCGATGGACACTCCGCCGGAGGCGAGCGCGCTCGACCTGCTGACCACGCAGCCGCACATCGTCGTCGACACCGAGCGGCGGGTCTTCCCGTACTCGGTGCTCGACGAGAAGGGCATCGACTACCGGGTCGGTCAGCTGATCTCCGACTTCCTGCTCGTCCCGTACCTGGTCGGACGGGCCGGCGGTGTCGCCCTCCTGCGCCATCGGGTCGCCGCGCAGATGCGGACGCTCGTCGACCTGCGGATCGAGGAGTTCCCGTTCCCGCTCCCGGGGCTGGGCATCGACATGGTGTGGAACCCGCACCTCGGCGACCACCACTTCATCTCCTGGTTGCGCCAGCTCCTGTTCGACGCGGCGCGGCCCTGACGCGCACAGCTCACGAGGGCGCGAGTCGGGTACGGGGTGCCGCGAGTGCGCGGCCGATGCCGTGGGCGGCGACGCGCATCGCGGGTAGCAGTCGCGCCTTGCCTTTGAGGTGGGGGACCACCACGCCGAGCGCGGCGACGGTGCGATCGTCGGCCGTCACGGGGACGGCGATGGAGCACGCGCCGAGGCTCATCTCCTCGCCGGTGGTCGCGTACCCGTCGCTGAGCACCCGGTCCAGCTGTTGCTGGAGACGTGCCGGTGAGGTCACCGTGTACGGCGTGGCTCGGGGGAGTGGCCTGCCGAGCACCTCGGCGCGCACCGTGGCCGGCGCGTGCGCGAGCAGCACCTTCCCCACGCCGGTGGCGTGGATCGGCAACCGGGAGCCGATCGTGCTGATGATCGGGAGCGAGGCGTTGCCGGACAGGCGGTCGAGGTAGAGCACCTGGTCGCCCTCGCGGACGGCGAGGTGCACGGTCACGCGCGTCGCGGCGTACAGGTCCTGCAGGTACGGCGAGGCGACCTCGCGCAGCGCCGTCTCCGCGGGTGCGAGCAGGCCGAGGTCCCACAGCCGCCGGCCGACCGCGTAGCCACCCGACGGCGTACGGCGCAGTGCGCCCCACGCCACCAGCTCGCCGACCAGCCGGTGCGCGGTCGGCAGGGCGAGGCCCGCGCGCCGCGCGAGCTCGCTGAGGGTGAGCACCCGGTGCTCGGGGTCGAAGGAGCCCAGAATGCCGAGCAGGCGCGAGGCGACCGTGACGCCGGGGGCGCCCGTGGTACGGGGCATCGGTGCACTCCTTCCATTCAACGGAAGCCGGTGCTTCGGCGATTGTAGGCCGCGGACCTACGTTGAACGACGTGACGACGCAAGCAGAGATCAGCGCGGAGATCGCGCGGATCGCGGTGGCGCGGCGCGATGTCGGTCCGGCCGACCAGCCGGCTCTCGACTACCCCCCGTACCGCTCCAGCCTCCTCCGGCACCCGACCAAGGATCTGCAGCTCGCCGATCCCGAGGGGGTCGAGCTCTTCGCGCCCTGCTTCGGCCATTCCGATGTCGACCCGCTCGAGGCGGACCTGACCATCCAGCACCGCGGCGAGCCTCTCGGTGAGCGCATCACCGTCGCCGGTCGTGTCCTCGACGGCGACGGACGGCCGGTCGTCGGTCAGCTGGTCGAGATCTGGCAGGCGAACGCGGCGGGCCGCTACATCCACCAGCGTGACCAGCACCCCGCGCCGCTGGATGCGAACTTCACGGGTGCCGGGCGGTGCCTCACCGGGCCCGACGGCTCCTACCGCTTCCGCACGATCAAGCCGGGCGCCTACCCGTGGCGCAACCACGACAACGCCTGGCGGCCGGCGCACATCCACTTCTCGCTGTTCGGTATCGACTTCACCGAGCGACTCGTCACCCAGATGTATTTCCCGGGCGACCCGCTCTTCGACCTCGACCCGATCTACCAGTCGATCATCCAGCCTGCGGCACGTGAGGCGCTCGTGGCCCGCTACGACCACGACGAGACCGAGCCGGAGTTCAGCCTCGGCTATCGCTGGGACATCGTGCTGACCGGTAGCCGGCGGACCTGGACGGAGCAGTCGGCATGAGCGACCTCGTGGCGACCCCCGGACAGACCGTGGGCCCGTTCTTCGGCTACGGCCTCCCGTACGCCCGCGGACACGAGCTGGTGCCGGCGAGCAGGGCGGGCGCCATCCGGCTGCACGGGTTCGTGTACGACGGTGCGGGCGATCCCGTCCCGGACTCGCTCATCGAGCTCTGGCAGGCCGATCCGGAGGGCAGCGTCGTCCAGCGGGAGGGCTCGCTGCGCCGGGACGGGTTCACCTTCACCGGCTGGGGCCGGGCCGCGACCGACGGGCGGGGCCACTACGAGTTCTCCACGTTGCGGCCCGGCGCCCAGACGGCCGAGCGGCCCGCGTTCTTTGCGCTGACCGTCTTCGCGCGTGGGCTGCTCGACCGGCTGTTCACCCGCGTCTACCTGCCCGACGACCAAGCGGTACTGGACGCCGATCCCTTCCTCAGCGCGGTGCCGACCGTCCGACGCCGGACGCTGCTCGCCGTCGCCGAGCCCGAGGGGTACCGCTTCGACCTGCGGCTCCAGGGGGACGACGAGACGGTCTTCCTCCGGCATGTGCGGTCCTGATGGCCGACCTGTTCTGGCCCGGTGACGAGCGCGCGGGCGCGCTCCTCAGCCAGCAGCGCTTCCTCGCTGCGATGCTCGAGGTCGAGCAGCAGTGGCTGTCCGCGTTGTCGGCCTGCGGCCTCGCACCGGCGGGGGCTGCGCGGTCCCTCGACGACGTCGTGGGCGCGGAAGACGTGGCAGAGCTGGCGACGGCGGCCGAGGCGAGTGGCAACCCCGTCGTTCCGCTGGTCCGGCTGGTGCGCCAGCGGCTCGGCGACGGACCCGCGGCGACCTGGCTGCACCGGGGTCTGACCAGTCAGGACGTGGTCGATACCGCGCTCGTCCTGTGCCTACGCGAGGCGCTGGTCGCCGTCCTCGCCGACCTCCGCGCCCAGTCGATGACGCTGGCCGCGCTGGCCGAGCGCCATCGCGCCACCCCGATGGCCGCCCGGACCTTGACCCAGCCCGCCGTACCCCTGACCTTCGGGTTGAAGGCCGCAACCTGGCTCGACTCCGTCATCGAGGCCGCGTGGGCGGTTCGTAGCGCGAAGAAGCGTTTGGCCGTGCAGGTCGGCGGCGCGGCCGGAACCCTCGCTGCCAGCACCGAGCTCTTCCGCCGGGTCGGCAGCTCCGATCCCGCCGCCGCGTCGCTCGCCCTCGTCGCCGACCTCGCCGACCGGCTCGGCCTGCCACCCGCGGCGCCTTGGCACACCGTGCGGGGCCGGCTGACCGGCGCCGCGGACGCGCTCGTCGCGGCCGGGGACGCCTGGGGTCGGATCGCGTCCGACGTCGCGCTCCTGGGCCGGCCGGAGGTCGGTGAACTCGCCGAGCCCACGGTGCCCGGCCGCGGCGGCTCGTCGACGATGCCGCACAAGGCGAACCCGATCCTCTCGGTGCTGCTGCGACGGCACGCCCTCGCCGCGCCGATGCTGGCGTCCACGATGCACGTCGCCGCGGCGACGTACGTCGACGAACGGCCCGACGGTGCGTGGCACGTCGAGTGGGACACCCTGCGAGTGCTGGGCCGCCGCAGCGTCGTCGCCGCATCCCAGGCCACCGAACTGCTCGCGGGGCTCACGGTCCACTCCGACCGGATGGCCGAGGCCGCACGCCGGGGTGAGCTCCTCGCGGAGCGGCGCAGTCTCGACGCCGTTGTCGAGGACCAGCCCGGCGGGCCTCCGTACCTCGGTGCGACCGACCGCATCATCGCCCAGTCGTTGGCTCGCTGCGCCCAGACGTGGAAGGACGATGGATGAGCACCCCGGAACTGACGACGGTCCACCTGGCCGGGCCGGTGGCCCGGCCACTTCTGGTGGTCGGTCCCTCGCTGGGTACCTCCGTCGAGAGACTGTGGGGCGAAGTCGCCTTGCTGCTCGCCGACGACTTCCACGTCGTCGGCTGGGAGCTGCCCGGGCACGGCGGCGCGCCGCTGGGCGAGCCGTTCACCATCGCCGAGCTGGCGCGCGGCGTCCGTGCGGCGGTCGACCGTGTCTTGGCACACCGGGGTGAGCCGGACGGTCCGTTCGCCTACGCCGGCGACTCGGTCGGTGGTGCCGTCGGGCTGCAACTCGTCCTCGACCACGCCGACCGGATCGACCGGGCCGCCCTCGTCGCGACCGGCGCCCGCCTCGGCGACGCCGACCTCTGGCGCGACCGCGCCGCACTCGTGCGGGGTTCGGGGACGGCCGCGTTGCTCGGCACCGCCGCTCAGCGGTGGTGGGCTCCGGGCTTCGCGGAGCGCGACCCCGACGTCGCCACGGCGCTGCTCGACGACCTCCGTGCGGTCGACGACGAGGGGTACGCACAGGTTTGCGACGCCCTGCGGGACTTCGATCTGCGAGACCGGCTCCGCGAGGTCCGACGGCCGCTGCTCGCCGTCGCCGGTTCTGCCGACCAGGCAACTCCGGTTGCCTCCCTGCGGGAGATTGCCGACGGCGTCCCCGGCGCGCGGCTGGTCGAACTCGACGGCGTCGCGCACCTGCCGCCGGTGGAGGCGCCCCGCGCGACCGCGAGTCTGCTCCGCGCCCTCCTCGCCGGCGCCGACGCTCGTCGCGCGACCGGCGTGGCCAACCGGCGAGCGGTCCTCGGCGACGCCCACGTCGACCGCGCGATCGCCGCCACCAGCCCGCTCACGGCCGACTTCCAGGACCTCATCACCCGGTACGCCTGGGGCGAGATCTGGGACCGTCCCGGCCTGTCGCGACGCGACCGCTCCATCGCGGTACTGACCGCACTCGTGGCCGGCCGCCACATCGAGGAGCTGGAGTTCCACCTCCGCGCCGCGCTGCGCAACGGGCTCACCCGGGACGAGATTGTCGAGGTGCTGCTGCAGGCCGCCGTCTACCTCGGCGTGCCGGCTGCCAACACCGCCTTCGGGGTCGCCGCCCGAGTGTTGGAAGCCGAGGTCTGACGGCGCGGCTCAGCGCTCAGTGGCGCCCGATCGAGCCGACCCAGCTCTCGGTGAGGACGTCCAGCATCTCGTCGTGCCCGACACCCCAGGTCCCCGGTGTCCAGTGGCGCGCGGTGTAGTCGAGCTCGGTCATCGCGATGACGCCGCGGAAGTGGCGGGTAGCGGCGGGAAACCGTTCGGCCCGGTCGAGCCCGTCCCTGATGTCACCGATGGCCTCGTTCAGCCACTCGTCCAGCAGCGTGCGGATCTCGGGGTCGACCGCCGCGGCCTCGTAGGCGGCCGTGGTGTAGGGGCGGATCGCATCCCATCGTTCCGAGGTCGACGCGAGCCAGGCGCGGATCCGCTCTCGTGAGCCGTCCTCGACCACGGCAACCAACTCACGCTCGGTCGACCCGTGCTCGGCGGAGGGGACCCGGTCGAGGGCGGCGTTGAGCCGCTCCGAGATGAGGGCCTTCATCAGGTCGACCTTGGAGGGGAAGTACGCATAGAAGGTCACTCGGGTCGTTCCCGCCGCCGACGCGATGTCGTCGACCGTCGTCGTCGCATAGCCCTTGGACACGAACAGGTCCAGACCGGCGTCGAGCAGGAGCCTTCGCGTCATCTCCTTCTGTGCCTCACGAAGCCTCGCCATGCCCGCCAGCATAGAGCACGACGACTGGCCGCCGTGCTTACCGATCGTTTCAAGTACGTAGTGCTCAGACTCTTGACGCCCTGTCAAGTCACGTGACACCTTGCACATCCGACAGGTGATCGCGCTCACTTCGGGGTGGCTGACCCCGAGCGGTCGGAACGGTCGCCCCGGCTCATCGACAAGGAAGAAATCCGCAATGATGCAGACCGCTGCGCGCAAGCAGGGCTACACCGCCACGGTGGTCGCCGGCTGCTTCGCCGTACTCCTCGCGCAGGTGGCGTACTCGCTGCCCGGCGCGCTCAATGGCACTTTCCAGCAGGAGTTCCAGACCACCGGTGCCCAACTGACCTGGGTCACGGCGGCCTTCGCCATCCCCATGGTCGTCTTCGAGCTGACCACCGGCGTGCTCGGTGACCTGTTCGGTCGCAAGCGGCTGCTGCAGGTGGGTGCGCTGCTGACCGTGGCCGGCTCGCTCGTCAGCTACCTCGCCGAGACGGTCCAGATCCTGTGGGTCGGCCAGATCGTCGCGGGTCTCGGAGCCGCGATCCTCTATCCGATCTCGCTCGCCATGCTGGCCGCGGTCAGCCCGTCGCAGGAGGCCCGCTCCAAGGCCATCGCCGTCTGGGCTGGCTTCCTCTCGATCGGCGCGGCGATCTCCCCGTTGATGGGTGGGTGGCTCGCCGCAGAGGGCAACTGGCGAATGTCGTACCTCGTCGTGATCGCGGCGGCGGTCATCTCGATCGCAATCACCCAGCTCGCTGCCGACTCCTCGGCACCGGAGGGGCGCAAGCTGGACATTCCGGGTCAGGTCACGCTGGCCCTCGGTCTGATCGCCATCCTCTTCGCCGCCACGCAGGGCTCCGAAGCCGGCTTCGCCCGCCCCGAGATCATCGGCGCCTTCGTCGCGGGCCTCGTGCTCCTCGGCGCCTTCGTCGTCATCGAGCTGCGGACCGACGTCCCGCTGCTGCACCTCAGCATCTTCGCCAACCGGTCGTACGCGATCGTCGCGATCACCACGGTGGTCGGCATGTTCGCGTTCCTCGCGATCTGCTACTCGATGAGCATCTGGCTCGGCGCGATCCAGCACCAGAGCGCTCTGAAGATCGGCGTGCTGTTCCTGTTCATCCAGGGGCCGGCGTTCGTACTGGTGCCGGTCGTCTCCCACCTGATTCGGAACTTCTCGTCCCGCTGGGTGCTCACCGTCGGTTTCGCCCTCATCGCCGTCAGCGGCATCTGGTGCTCGACGTTCGATATCCACCACATGAGCTGGACGCAGTTCATCGGTCCGATGCTGGTCCTCGGTGTCGGCTTCGCGCTCACCGTCGGCTCGATCACGGCCGTCGCGATCAACACTGTTCCGCTGCGGCTCGCCGGCATGGCCAGTGCCACCACCAACCTGCTCCGCGACTTCGGCTTCGCTCTCGGTCCGGTGCTCATCGCCGCGTTCGCGGTCAGCCGGGCGAACAGTGACCTGAGCACTGGTCTCGACGGAGCGATCGGCGAGTCCGGGCTCACGCCGCCGTACACCGACATCGCCGGGGGCATCGCGCACGGGGGTGGCGCCATGGCGATCAACTCGATGCCGGTCGTGCCCGGCGCCGGCCCGGACCTGCCGCCGGTGCCGATGCCGGGGAGCCTCCACGTGCTCGCGTTCGAGTCGCTCGGCAGCGCCTACAGCCTCGCGTTCCTGGTCGCCGGCCTCTGTGCCGCCGCCGCTGCGGCGCTGACGCTGGTCGGGCTCTCCGGCGCGAAGCGGGCCGACGTCGAGGAGCCGCTGATCGACGAGGAACTCGTCACCGCCGCGTGACCTGAGAGTCGCCGAACCTGGTCGAGGTCCCCGCTTCGCGGAGGTGGGGACCTCGATCGCGTACGGGTAGGCTATTTAATTTACCTCACGACCAAATTCTTGACACGGCGTAAACGAACGTGAAACCGTTCACCTCGGCGGCGTGACCGCAGTCACTCGCCGAGACCGAGAGGAGAGCGAGTGATGGGCGCCCAGACTGCCGGGGACACCACCGTCAACACCGTCCTTGGGCCCGTTCCCGCACAGCAGTTGGGGGTCGTCGCGGTGCACGAGGCTCTGCTGTCGGTCGTTCCGGGAGCGGAGTACGCGTTCGACGTCACCATCGACCGTGCCGAGATCTTCGAGATCCTGGCCGAGAAGCTGAAGGACTTCCGCCGGCACGGCGGCGGGACGATCGTCGACAGCACCGGCATGTTCCACGGGCGCGACGTGCGGCTGTACGAGGCCCTCTCCCGCACGACCGGTGTGCACATCGTCGCGTCGGTGGGCCAGGGCCCCGAGGAGATGCTCGGCGGCTACTTCCTGACGCCGCAGACCAATCCTCCGACGCCGTGGCCGGCCGAGAAGTTCGCCGACCTCTTCGCCAGGGAGGTCACCGAGGGCATGGTGGTTCCCCGGGTCGAGCGGCGGGCCGCGGCGGGTCTTGTGGCGACCGCCGCGACCCTCGCGGGCATGACCGCGACCGACGAGAGCCTGTTCCGCGGCGCGGCCCGCGCCGCCGCGACCACCGGTGTCCCGCTCTCCATCCGCTACGGGAACGACGCCGTACGTGACCTCGAGATCGTGCTGGACGAGAAGCTGCCGGCCGACCGCGTCGTCGTCGGCGGGCTCGACCGTAGGGACGCCGTCGCCGCCGGTGCGCCGCTCAAGGTCGCGACGCGCGGCGCCTACGTCGGCCTGGACCACGTGGGCACCGAGGACGACGGCCACATCAGCGACGCCGAGCGCGCCGCCCTGGTCGCCGAGCTGGTCGAGGCTGGCCACGGCAGTCGGATCCTGCTGTCGAGCAACGCGACCGGCGTCGCCAAGGGACACCCGGCCAACGGCCTGCCCTACAGCTACGTCCTGACCGCGTTCGTCCCCCTCCTCAAGGCACAGGGCATCAGCGACGAGGACATCCAGCGGATTCTCGTCGACAACCCGCGCGACCTGCTGTCGGTGCGCTGAGCGCGCGAGAGCTCAAGACATCAAGTTTCTTCTCTCAAAGGTGAGTGTTGTGTCGAGAGTCAACACCGTCCTGGGGTCGATCCCGACCGAGGAGCTGGGTCTCGTGGCTGTCCACGAGCACATCGGGTACGGCATGCCGGGCTCCGAGCTGGACACGAAGTGGTGGAAGAGCCCCGAGCAGCGGTACGAGGAGACCGTCCCGAAGCTGCGCCAGTTCCACGAGTACGGCGGCGGCACGTTCGTCGACGCAACCGGCATCTGCAACGGCCGAGACGTTGACTACTACAAGTCGCTGTCCGCGAAGACCGGCGTGCACATCGTGGCCAGCACCGGCTTTGTCGGCGGCGACACCGCGCTGCCGTTCTTCGCCCAGGCGAGCACCGAATACCTGGCCCAGCACTTCGTTCACGAGATCACCGTCGGCATCGGCAACACCGGCGGCCGCGCCGGCATCATCAAGGTCGGCGTGAGCCGCGGCGGCCGCATGACGGACCTGGACAAGCGCATCTACCGCGCTGCCGCACGGGCCGCCCTGACCACCGGCGTGCCCATCCTGACCCACCTCGCAATCGACGTCGAGAACGCGATCGCCATCTTCAACGCGGAGGGTCTCCCGCTCGACCGCGTCCTGTTCGGGCACGTCGACGACGGCGTCAACGCCGACAAGACCCGCGACACCTGGATCGCGGAGCAGGGCGGCCGGGTCGGGTTCGACACCTTCGGCTACGAGACCGAGCTCCCGGACCCGCCGTTCTGGGCCCGTCCGCGCAAGGAGCGGCTGGACCACTTCCTCCGGTTCATCGGCCAGGGGCACCTGGGCAAGGTGCTCGCCTCGGCCGACGCCAACTGCAGCCCGCTGGGCTGGGCGGGCGTGCAGGGCCACACCGTCAACTACATCTTCGAGGACCTCATCCCGGACCTCCGCGCCGCCGGTCTCGACGAAGCCGCGATCAAGACCATCCTCGTCGACAACCCCGCTGACTTCCTGACGATCCAGAACTGACAAGGACAAGAACCATGCAGACCTCCGACTTGAAAAAACTGAGCATCGCCATCGTCGGCGGCGGGTACGGCGGCGCTGCCGCGGCCAAGGCCCTCAGCCTCCTCGGGGCCGACGTCAACGTGTACGAGCAGGCCAACCAGATCCGCGAGGTCGGCGCCGGCATCGGTCTGCGTCCCTCCACCATGGGCCGGTTCCGTACGTGGGGGATCTTCGACGCGATCGCGAAGGTGAGCTCCCCGAGCGACTACTTCGAAATCCTCACCGCCACCGGTGAGCCGATCATGAAGGAGGAGTGGCCCGGCATCCACGACACCGCCGAGGTGACCAAGACCCACCTGATCCACCGCGGTGACTTCATCGACGCTCTCCTGGGCGTGCTTCCCGAGGGCATGGTGCACCTCGGTCACAAGCTGGAGACCGTCGCGGACCAGGGCGACCGCGCGACGCTCACCTTCGCAGGGGGCGAGAAGGTGACGGCCGACCTCGTGATCGGGGCCGACGGCATCCGCTCGGTGATCCGTGAGCAGTTGTTCAGCGACAAGGCTCCGGTGTTCTCCGGTGAGCGCGCCTACCGCGCGGTGATCTCCGCCGACGACGCCTACGGGCTGGTCGTCGACGACAACCTCCGGATGTACCTCGGCAGGGGCACGAAGGTCTACCTGCTGCCGCTGCGCCACCGCAACCAGGTGTCGTTCGACGTCACCGCCCTGTGCCCCGACAGCACCTGGACGCCGAAGGTCACGAAGGACGACCTCCTGGCTACGCTGGACGGCTTCGACGAGCGAATCGTGAATATCACGCGCGACCTCGACATGGACACCCTGAACGCCCGCGCCGTCTACGACATCGACCCGGTCGACACCTGGCACTCGGACTCCGTCGCGCTGCTCGGCGACGCGGCCCACTCGATGCTGCACCACCAGGGCCAGGGCGCCAACTCGGCGATCATGGACGCCGGCGCCCTCGCCGACGCCCTGCTGGAGGCGGGCTCCGTCCGGGAGGCGCTGGCCCTGTACCAGGCGACCCGCAAGCCCGTCACCGACGAGCTGCAGCGCATCTCCCGTCAGGGATGGACCGAGGACGAGGTCAACGACGTCTTCCCCGGCCAAAAGCCCGCGGCCCGGTCGGAGGCCTGACGCCATGGCACTGCACCCGGAGATCGCGAAGGTCATCGCCAGCCTGCCCGCTCCGCCTCCCGGTCCCCTGGACCCGGAGGCCATGCGCGCCGGCGAGGAGGCGACGGTTCCCCCGCTGGACGAGCGGCTGCCGCTTCACTCCGTCGAGGACACGACCGCCCAGACCCCGGCGGGCGACGTGCCCGTGCGCATCTATACACCGGTCGACGCCGAGGCGTACGGCCTGCTGGTCTACTTCCACGGCGGCGCCTTCTTCCTCGGCAGCCTGGACACCCACGACCACGTCGCGCGCTCGCTGGCGAAGGAGACCGGGCTCAAGGTCGTCTCCGTTGGCTACCGCCGGGCGCCCGAGGCTGCCTTTCCGGCTGGCCTCCAGGACTGCTACGCCGTAGTGCGCTGGGTCGCCGATAACGGCGAGCGCCTCGCCTGGGACGGCGCCGCTCTCGCCATCGCCGGCGACAGCTCGGGCGGCACCTTCGTCGCGGCCGTCGCCGCGATGGCCCACGACGAGGGATTCGATCGCATCACGCACCAGGTCCTCTTCTACCCCTCGCTCGATCTCGACTTCGACGTCGACCGCTACGCCTCGCTGCGCGAGAACGCTGTCGGCTACGGCATGGAGACGGCAGGGCTGAAGCCGTTCAACGCCTTCTACCTCGACAGCGGCGCCGACCCCGCCGACCCGCTGGTCTCGCCGATCAAGCGGGCCGACCTCACCGGGCTGCCGCCCGCGCTGATCGTGACCGCGGAGCACGACCCGCTGCGTGATGAGGGCGAACTCTACGGCCAGCGCCTCAAGCAGGCCGGAGTCGACGTCACGGTGAGTCGCTACGCGGGCGCCGGCCACGGATTCGTGCAGCACTTCTCCTGGCTCCCGGCGTACCACCGGGTCTTCGAGGAGACGGCCGCCTTCCTGCGGAGCGGGTCATGACGCAGGTGGACGTCCACCCCCTGGTCTCGCCGTGGGGTCGGTTCGGTCTGTACAGCTTCTTCATCGACGCCCCCGAGCCGGCCATCGTCGACACCGGGATCGCCTCCTCGCCCGCCGAGGGCATGGTCCCCGCGCTGGAGGCCATCGGGCGTCGCATCGAGGACGTGCGCTGGATCCTGCTGACCCACGGCCACATCGACCACGTCGGCGGCGCCCGCGCCCTGTGGGAACTCACCGGTCGGCGCGCGCAGGTGGTCATCCACGAGGCCGACGCCGCGATGCTGCGCTCGCGCCGGGCGCACGTGGACGAGTACCTCCACGGTCGGGCGCGGTACCTGAACGACCCCGAGGGCGAGGCGAAGGTGACGGCCGCGGCCAACGCGGTCATCTCCGGCGAGATGGAGCCGACCATGCTGCTCAAGGGCGGTGAGACCCTCTCGCTCGGCGGCGACGTCACCGTCTCCGTCCACCCGATCCCGGGCCACACGCCCGGATCGGTGGCCTATGTGATTGACGGCCAGCGCTCCGCGTTCGTCGGCGACGCCGTCCAGGTCCACGGGGCCGCCAACGGCTTCCCCGGCTACGTCGACCCGGTCGCGTACCGCGCCAGCCTGCGGTACCTGCGCGACGAGGTCCGTCCGCAGCGCCTGTACCTCGGGCACCCGTACCGCCGCGCGGACGGCATGCCGTACGGCGTCGAACTCGACGCCAACCAGGCTCGGGAGGCGCTCCAGGGGAGCCTGGACCTGGAGGTCGCCGTCAGCGAGGCGGCCTGCCGCTGTCTTCAGGACGGCCTGCAGGAGACGGACTCGCCGTACTCCCCGTTCGCCCCTGTCGCCGAGCGGCTCCGGTACACCGGCGACCCCACGCTCGAGCCGTCGCCGTTCTTCACCTCGATGCACGGCTACCGCACGCACTGCAACCAGAACTCGTAACTGAGGACAAGGAACTTCGCACTCATGGCTGACTTCCAGACGATCCAGGCGGGCGAGCAGGCGATTGCCGTCCGCAAGGAGCTGCAGGTGCCGATGCGCGACGGGGTCACCCTCGCCGTGGACGCCTACCACGGTATGGAGGACAAGCCGCGGCCGGCTCTGATTGCGATGAGCGCCTACGGCAAGGAGTTGCAGGCCCTCGCCCTCACCCTGCCGCCGCAGCGTCGCCCCAGCCCGATGTGGGACGGCTGTATCGAGGCTGGCGACATCGCGCGCGTCGTCAAGGAGGACTACGTCCACGTCATCGGTGACATGCGTGGCACCGGCGACTCCGGCGGCGCGATGATCGGCAACTACAACTTCGGTGGTGTTTCCCAGGGTCAGGACCTGTACGACCTGATCGAGTGGGTTGCCGAGCAGCCGTGGTGCGACGGAAACATCGGCATGATCGGCATCTCCTACTTCGGGTCGATGCAGGTGCTCGCCGCGGCCGAGCGGCCGCCACACCTGAAGGCGATCTTCGTCAGCGGCGGCCATTTCGACTTCTACGAGACCACGTACCACGGCGGCATCATGTGGTTCATGCCGCGGGCTGCCCGCGAGGGACGCGGTGGCGACTCCGGCATCGCGCATACCAACGTCAAGTCCCGTATGCAGGAGGTCTACTCACCGGAGGAGCTCAAGAAACTCGTCGACGAGCGGCTCGGTGACCCGGACGTCGCCGCGTGGCCGAACCTCGTGCACGTGCTGAAGTACCCGAAGAACCGCGAGCTCTGGTTCGACATCGTGATGAACAACCTCGACGGAAAGTGGTACGAGGAGCGCAACCCCATCACGCTGGCCGAGAACATCGACATCCCGGTCTATCTCCAGATCGACCAGGGACGCGGCTGGACGGTGGACAGCCACATCGAGCTGTTCAACCTGCTGAAGGGTCCCAAGAAGCTGGACATCGGCTCCTACCCGCCGATGCAGTCGCGCCCGTGGATCGAGGAGCACGACAAGATGTTCCGCTGGTACGAGTACTGGCTCAAGGGCATCGACAACGGCATCAAGGACGAGCCGGCCGTGAGCGTCTTCGTAGAGGGCTCGCGCGAGGTGGTCACCGCAGAGCAGTGGCCGCCGAAGGAAGTCGAGTACAGGCCGCTGTACCTGCGACCGCGCCACAAGCTCTCCTCGCAGCCTGAGCTGATGGGCATGGAGCACGCCGCCCCGGACGGCTTCTACCAGGCACCGCTGACGGTGACCGACAAGGTGGAGACGGTCAGCTGGAGCACCGCGCCATTCGAGGAGCCCACGGAACTCATCGGCGCCGGTGCGGCGCACCTGTTCGCCGAGATCGACCAGGACGACACGAATTTCATTCTGCGGCTGTGGGACGTCGCCCCGAACGGAAGCCGCCAGCTGATCACCACAGGTTTCCTCAAGGCGTCGCACCGCGAGTTGGACGACCGGACGACCGAGGGCAACCCGTACCACCCGCACACCCGCGCCGTGCCGGTGGAGCCCGGCAAGATCGACGAGTACGTCCTGCGGCTCTACCCGTTCGCGGCGACGTTCAACCCCGGCCACCGTCTGGTGGCGGAGCTGTCCAACGACGAACCGCTGGCCGACGCGCACAACGCGCTGCTGCCACCGGACTCGTTCCACCTCCCGGTGGGTCGCCCCGTCACCCACAAGATCTATCGCGACGCCGCCCACCAGTCCCGACTCATGCTGCCGTTCACGGTGCGCACCGCGGCGGAGAAGAGGTAGGCGGGCATGGCATTCGTCTACGCAGCGGTCCGCACTCCGTTCGGCCGGTTCAACGGAGCGCTGGCCGGCGCCCGTCCCGACGACCTCGCAGCGACCGCGATCACCGGCGTGCTCGCGAAGGCGCCGGCGCTGGACCGGGCCGAGATCGGCGAGATCGTGTGGGGTTGCGCGAACCAGGCTGGCGAGGACAACCGGAACGTCGGCCGGATGGCCGGACTGCTCGCCCGAGTGCCGGTGTCGGTACCTGCGACCACGGTCAATCGGCTGTGCGGCTCGTCGCTCGATGCGGCGATCGTCGGGTCCCGCACGATCGACACCGGTGACGCCGATGTCGTGCTTGTCGGCGGCGTGGAGTCGATGACCCGGGCGCCGTGGGTCCTGCCAAAGCCGGACCGAGCATTTCCTGCCGGCAACACCACCGCCGTTTCGACGACGCTCGGCTGGCGTCTGGTCAACTCGCGGATGCCGTCGGAGTGGACGGTGTCGTTGGGGGAGTGCAACGAGCAGCTCCAGGAGCGGTTCTCGATCTCAAGAGAGCGGCAGGACGAGTTCGCTTCGCGCTCGCACCGGCTCGCGGCGGCGGCCTGGGACGAGGGCTTCTACGACGACCTGGTGGTTCCGGTCGACGGCGTCGACCTGACCCGCGACGAAGGCATCCGCGCCGACTCCACGCCGGAGAAACTCGCCAGTCTCAAGCCGAGCTTCCGGCCCGACGGCACGATCACGGCTGGCAACGCATCACCGCTCAACGACGGGTCGGCGGCGTTGCTGCTCGGCTCGGAGGCCGCTGCCGCGCAGATCGGGCTTGACCCGGTTGCCCGGATCGTGGGGCGTGGTGCGTTCGCGCTGGAGCCGCAAGCCTTCGGGTTCGCTCCGGTCGAGGCTGCCAACAGAGCACTGGAACGGGCCGGCATCGGCTGGGATCAGGTGGGTGCTGTCGAGCTCAACGAGGCGTTCGCCGTCCAGTCGCTCGCGTGCCTGGATGCCTGGAAGGTCGACCCCGAGATCGTCAACGTCAAGGGTGGTGCGATCGCAATCGGCCATCCGCTCGGCGCCTCGGGCGCCCGCATCCTCGGCACCCTCGCCAAGGTGCTGGTTGCGAGGCGCGAGCGGTACGGCGTCGCGGCGATCTGCATCGGCGTGGGCCAGGCACTCGCCGTGGTCCTTGAGAACGTCACTGGAGGAGCGGCGTGAGCAAAGCGCAGATCTTCGCATCGCCGGACGAGGCGGTGAGCGTCGTCAAGGATGGCGACACCGTTCTGGTGGGTGGCTTCGGCCTCGCCGGCATGCCGTTCGACCTGATCGATGCCCTGATCCGGCACGGCGCGGGCGACCTCACCATCGTGTCCAACAACGCCGGCAACGGCGACGTGGGCCTGGCCGCACTGCTGAAGGCCGGCCAGGTGCGGAAGGTCCTGTGCTCGTTCCCACGGCAGGTCGACTCCTACGTCTTCGACGACCTCTACCGCCGTGGGGAGATCGAGCTCGAGGTCGTTCCGCAGGGCAACCTCGCCGAGCGGATGCGGGCGGCCGGGGCGGGCATCGGGGCGTTCTACTGCCCGACGGGCGTCGGCACGCCGCTCGCCGAGGGCAAGGAGACCCGCACAATCGACGGACGTGACTATGTCCTCGAGTATCCGATCAAGGGTGACGTCGCCCTGATCTCCGCTCACACTGCCGACACCATGGGCAACCTCGTGTACCGCAAGACCGCCCGGAACTTCGGCCCGGTGATGGCCACGGCCGCCACGACGACCGTCGTCCAGGTCTCGTCACTCGTGGACGCGGGGCAGATCGACCCGGAGGTCGTCGTCACCCCGAGCATCTACGTCGACCGGGTGGTCCAGGTCGAGCCACGTCACTACACCGTGCGGGGAGCCCGCTGATGCCACTCAATCCCGACCAGCTCGCAGCCCGGGTCGCACAGGACATCGAGCCGGGCAGTTTCGTCAACCTCGGCATCGGTCAACCGACCAAGGTCGCCGACCACCTGCCGGCCGAGATCGGCATCGTCCTCCACACCGAGAACGGCATGCTGGGCATGGGCGCAGCGGCTGTCGGCGACGAGGTCGACCCTGATCTCACCAATGCCGGCAAGGTACCGGTCACCGAACTGCCCGGCGCGGCGTACTTCCACCATGCGGATTCCTTCGCCATGATGCGCGGCGGCCACCTCGACGTGTGCGTCATGGGCGCCTTCCAGGTCTCGGCGAGCGGGGACCTCGCCAACTGGGACACCGGCGCGCCCGGCTCGATCCCCGCCGTCGGCGGCGCGATGGATCTGGCGATCGGCGCCAAGCGGGTCTACGTGATGATGACGCTCTTCGCGAAGGACGGCAGCCCGAAGCTCGTGCCCACCTGCACCTACCCCCTCACGGGTGTCGGCTGTGTCAGTCGTGTATACACCGACCACGCGGTGTTCGAGATCACCCGCGACGGTGTTCACGTGATCGAGTCGTTCGGCACCTCCGTCGAGGAGCTGCGGGCTCGGCTGGAGGTCGCTTGTGACTGACGTCCACATTCTCAATCGTCGGTAAAGCGATGTCTGGCATTCTTGCCCGGTGAACCGACACCGGGCCAGGCCCCCGAACCGGGTGCTGGCCGGCGCCGACGTGGCGCTCGTGGGCCTGTTTTCGGCGCAGGACAACGAGTTCGGTGCCAAGCTCGATCTTCTGGCGACCGCAGTGGAAGCACACGGTGGTCGGGTGGTGAGTCGGCACGTCCAGCGGCGGGGCGTCTCTCGCGGCGGTGTGGACAAGATGACCACTCCCTTCTCGCGACGGACGTTGCTCAGCCCGGGTAAGGCACGCGAAGTCGCCGACGCGTGCCAGGCGTCCGGAGTCGGCGTCGCGGTCTTCGCGAACCCGTTGACCGAACATCAGCGAGCTGTCCTCAACGAGATGTTCGACTGCCTCGTCATCAGCAACGAGGACCTCTTCGTAGGCCCGGAGGTCAGGCCAGCAGACGTTCCCGCATCCTCGCGCCCAGATTGATCCCAGCTACCGCCCGAGGGCCGGTCGGATCGTGCACGGCGAGGGTGTTGTTCCGGCGCATCAGCTCACGGACCGGAGGTGGCAGCCGGGGCGGGTCATCCATGGCCGCCAGGACCTTCGCGGCGCTGGAGATCAGTCGATCGGCCAGGGCGGCGGCGTCGGTGTCTACCCGCACCCGGCCGTACTCCCAGCCGGCGGTGGTGAGGTCGAGCACCTCGAACATGTGGGTCAGGAGCGGGTTCGGGTCGGTCACCCGGTCGAGCCGGGGCGCCTGGCTGCCGACTACCGCGACGGCGGCAGCCACCTGCGCGTACGGATGGAAGCCGCACGGCAACGCGAACAGTGGCCACCGCAGGGCCGGGCCGGCCTCCATCCACAGCGGCCGGTAGTTCCGGCGGTGCACCAGGAGCCGCCGGCCCGTCCGTCGGTGTATTTCCTGGGCCTGGGTCTTCAGGTCCGCGTGGGCCTCGTCGGCGACCTGGCTCACGATCCGGGCTGCCACCACCAAGCCGTCGTCGCTGTTCAGCATTCCGGTGACGGCCTCGACCTGCTCGGAGAACCGGATCTGCGCGCCGGCGCCGTACCGATACTGGACGTCCCGTAGCAGCGCCTCCTGCCGCCCCGCATCGAGCTGGACCCGCCCGCCGCCCAGCAACCGCCGGAGCCAACGCATTTCGCCTCGTTTCAGCCAAGCCGTCCCAGACCGCGGCAATGCTAGTGCGTCGGACCTTCCTCGTCCGGTGACGGGGTGGCAGAGCGACCTCTACGCAGGACGACGCGGTGTTACCGGCGACGCGGCGTGATCAGTCCCGACTCGTACGCCCACACGACCAGCTGGGCACGGTCGCGGCAGTGCAGCTTCATCATGGCCCGGTTGACGTGCGTCTTGGCGGTCAACGGACTGATCACCATGCGCAAGGCGATCTCGTCGTTACTCAGCCCTCGGGCGACGAGCTCGACGATCTCCTGTTCGCGGGCGGTCAGCACGTCGCGTCCGGCGGCTGGCTCGGCCGGCGGTGGGCCGGCCACGAACTCGCTGATGAGCGTACGTGTGACGGCCGGGGCGAGCAGCGCGTCGCCGCGAGCCACGACAGCCACTGCCTGCAGCAGGTCGGCGGGGTCGGCGTCCTTGAGGAGGAAACCGCTGGCGCCCGCGCGGAGTGCGGCGAAGACGTAGGAGTCGAGCCCGTAGTTGGTGAGGATGAGGACGCGGATCGCGGCGAGGTCGGGATCAGCGGCGATGCGCCGGGTGGCTTCGATGCCGTCGAGTCCCGGCATCTGCACGTCCATGAGCACGACGTCCGGGCGCAGGCGTCGCGACAACTGGACGGCCGACGTGCCGTCGGTGGCCTCGCCGACGACCTCCAGGTCGTCCTCGGCGTCGAGCAATGCCCGGAATCCGGCCCGCATCAGAGCCTGGTCGTCGGCGAGCAGGACCCTGATCATGCCGGCTCCTCCCTCCGGTCGGAGCCGCCACGATCCGTGGCTGACTGAGCTGGTTGGACCTCGCGCAAGCGCTCGGTCATGCCTGACCGTCCAGCGGGAACGTGGCCCGTACCGTGAACCCGCGGTCGTCGTGGGCGGCGGCTCGCAGTGTGCCGCCCACTCCGGTTACCCGTTCCCGCATGCCGCGCAGGCCCACACCCGGTGTCACCGGCCGGACCGGCGACGCCTGGCCGTCGTCGGTCACCGAGACGGTCAGCTGCGCCGGGGCGTACTCGACGTGGACCTGGGCGGTGGCGGGGCCGGCGTGGCGGGCCACGTTGGTCAGGGCCTCCTGGACGACGCGATATCCGGCCTGGTCGACCTCGGCGGGCAGGTCCCGGGGTTGACCCGTGACGGTCACCTGCACCGGTACGCCAGCGGCCCGGGTCCGTTCGGCGAGCTCGCCCACCCAGGTCAGCCCGACGCGGTCCTCGTCGGAGGGTGAGCGCAGAACGCCCAGCGTGGCTCGCAGTTCCCGCATCGCGGCGCTGCTGGCCTCCTGGATCGCCAGCAGCGTGGCCGAGGGCTCCTCGCCGTGCTTGCGGGCCAGGTGCACGGCGATCCCGGTCTGCACCTTGATCACGGAGATGTTGTGGGTCAGCGAGTCGTGCAGATCGCGGGCGATGCGCAGGCGCTCCTCCCCGGCGCGGCGCAACGCCATCTCCTCGCGGGTGCGTTCGGCCTCGATCGCCCGCTGCTCGACCTGTTCCAGGTACGCCCGGCGCTGCCGCGCGACGAACCCGGCGACGTTGGCCGCCACAAACCAGCCCAGCAGCAGGGCGGTCCGCTCGGCGATCAGCTGGCCGGGTTGGCCGGCGGGCGCGACCGAGATGTCGCGGGCCAGGAAGCCACCGAGGAAGACGACGCTGGCCAGGGCGGCGGCCGATCGGTGCCCCCGCCAGGCGGCGACGTAGACCGCGCCGAGGACGGGGAACGCGGCGGACACCCCGGAGTGCACCCGGACGTGGAGGGTCAGCATGGCGACGGTCACCACGCTCAACGCCACGACCGGGTACCGCCGGCACACCGCCAGGGCTGCCGCCATGGCCAGGACCAGGAGGACGTCGACAGCCCCGACCGTTGCGGCGTCCGGTGCGAGCGCGGCGTTGCCGAGCAGGAGGCCGCCGAGGGCGAGGCCGCTGAGGACGTACGGCAGGTCGCGGCGCATGGTCGAACTGTAGAACGGCCGTCGTCAGCGGAGCATCCCGCGCCCGCAGTAGATGAGGCGTACTGCGGACGCGGTATCGGCGGCCGGGCAAGTGTCTGCGGCGGCACGACGTATTCCCGGCCCGTCGAGGCAAGCATCGAGCTCATGACATACCGCTTCTTCACCCCCAACCCCGCGAAGGCGGCGACCGGTCTCACCGCGGAGGTCTACCGGCAGCTGTGGGACGACTTCATCGGGCCGGTGCCCACCTTCCAGGCGCTCTCGCCCGTACCGGAGGTGCTGGCCGCCACCTGGGCGCTGATGCGCGAGGCCCTGCTCGCCGGGGACGCGTCCCGGGTCGACCGCGAGCTCGTCGCGTCGACGGTGTCCCGCGCCAACCGCTGCCGGTTCTGCGTCGACGCCCACGTGATGCTGCTGCACGCGCTGGGCGAGCACGCGTTGGGCGAGGTCATTGCCCAGGGCGGGACGCCACCCGAGCCGAGGCACGCCGAGCTCGCCGGCTGGGCGGAGGCAAGCCGCAGCCCGAAGGCCGCCGGCTGGACCAGCCCGTACGGCCCCGAGGTCACCGGCACCCTGCTCGCCTTCCACTTCATCAACCGGATCGTCTCGGCGCTGCTCGACCCGGATCTGCTGCCCGGCGGCCTGCAACGCTCCCCGCTGGTGCGGTCGGTCGGAGGTCGGCTCTACGCCAAGACGGCCCGGGGGCCGAAGGAGCCCGGCCGCAGCCTCTCGCTCGTCGACGCCGGCACGACGGCGCCACCGGCCTGGGCGGGGGACAGCCCGGTCGGTGTCGCGTACCTGGCGCTGAGCAACGCCGCCACCCAGTGCGGGGACCTCCTGGGCGACGTGGCGCGCCAGACCGTCACGGCCACCGTGCGCTGGGAGGACGGGCGGTACCCGGCCCGGCCCTCGGACTGGGCCGTCGACCTGGTCCGGGACGTGCCCGGCACGGACCGCGTCGGGACTCGGATCGCGTTGCTGGCGGCGTTCGCTCCCAGCGCCATCAGCGTGGGCGACGTCGCCCTCTGGCGGCTCTCCCATCCGGCCGACGCCGACCTCGTGCGGCTTGTCGCGTACGGGGCGATCACGGCCACCGATCACGTCGCCCAGGCCCTGGCCTCGGCACACCTCTAGGAGGTCACCATGCGCAAGGCATTCGTCATCACCAGCATTCTGTTGCTCGTCTCGTTCGTCCTGCAGTTCGTCTTCGCCGCCGTGGGCGGGTTCACGAAACCCGCGGGCGACGGCGCCTATGTCCTGCACAGCGTCAACGGCATGGCGGTCATCCCCGTTCTCTCCCTGCTCACTGCCCTGTTCGCCGCGCTGGCGAAGGCGCCCGGCCGGCTCGTCGGACTGGCGATCCTGCCGATCGGCCTCGTCGTCGTGCAGGCGCTCATCGCCATGCTCGCGAACGCGTCCACCGACCCGGCGGGCGCCAGCACCCCACTCGGCCTGACCATCGCCGGGCTGCACGCGGTCAACGGAATCGTGGCGGTGCACGTCGTGGTCAGCGTGGTTCGGGCGGCGCGACAGCTGGCCAGCCCGGCGCCGGTCGACGCCACCCCCGTGACCGTCCGGGAAGCAGAGCCGGCATGACCACCGGCTCACTGCTCGCGGCCGACCTCGTGATCGCGGTCCTCGCGGCCGCCGGATGGCTGGGCGGCGGCGCCGCGTCGGCCGCCCGGCGCCGCCCGCTCGCGCTGGGACTGGCCGCCTTCGCGCTGCTCGCCACGCTCGCCCGGGCGATCACGATCACCGCGCTCGCCCGCGCCGGCTGGTGGTTCGCGGCGGAGAAGGTCCTCATCGCCGCCCCACTGTCGCTCGCGGCGGTGGCCGTCGTCGGGCCGCGGCTGCTGAGGCTGCCGGGCGACATCCGGTCCGTCGCGGTCCCGCTTCTCTTCGCCGGGTACGCCTCGAGCAGCGCACTGCTCGTGACGCTCCTGCACGGCTATCCGGCGTCGGCGGGCACGGGACTGCTAGCGGTCGCCGGGGTTGTCGCGGCGACCGCGGTCTCCTGGCGCGCCCTCGGCGCGCGCCCGTCCCGTTTGGTGTCCCGGGCAGCCCTCGTGGTGGCGGTCGCGGCGCTGGTGACCGGAACCGGGTTAGCCGCCGCCCCGGCCGCCGCGCCCGGCGTACCCCATGATCACGGATATCGGGATGCGCGGACCGCCGACGAACCCACCAGGCGGTTCGCCCTGACGGCCGGGACCACCACGGTGAGCGCGAGCGGCCGGGACGTCGCGGCGTGGGCGTTCAACGCGCAGGTTCCCGGGCCGGAACTGACAGCCACCGTCGGCGACGTCCTGGAGGTGACGCTGCGCAACCGGGACATCGAGCGAGGCGTCACGCTGCACTGGCACGGGTACGACGTGCCGAACAGTCAGGACGGAGTGCCGGGCGTGACGCAGGCGGCGGTGCTGCCCGGACAGGAGTTCGTCTACCGGTTCCGCGCCGACCAGGCCGGGACGTACTGGTACCACACGCATTCGGTCTCCGACGTCGGCGTCCGGATGGGTCTCTACGGTGTCCTGGTGGTGCGCCCGGCGCCGATGACCGGCGTCGACGTCACGGTGCCGGTGCACACGCTGGCGGGCCTACCGCTGCCCGCACCGAGAACCGAGCCGGTCGAGGCGGGTGTGCCCGTGCGGCTGCGGCTGATCAACACCGACAGCACGACGCACCGGTACGCCCTGGCCGGGACGGCATTCCGGGTCGCCGCGATCGACGGATCCGACCTGCAGGGCCCTACGTCGCTCGTGGACACCGCCGTGCTGATCCCGGCCGGGGGTCGTTACGACCTGGTGTTCACCGCCCCCGCCACGCCGGTGGCGCTGTTCGTCGACGGACGGGCGGTCTACTCGACCGGACCGGTGTCGGCGGCGACCGCCGCGTGGCCGGTGCTGGATCCGCTCACCTACGGCGTCGGTTCTCCGGTGCCGTGGTCCCGGTTCGACCGGGAGTTCACCCTCGTGCTCGACCGCGGCCTCGACCTGCACCGACTGCTTCCGCGATACGCCCACACCGTCAACGGCGCGGCCGATCCGGACATCCCGTCGCAGGTCGTCCGCCTCGGCGACGTTGTCAGGTTCACGATCGTCAACCGGTCTCAGATCGTGCACCCGTGGCATCTGCACGGCCATCACGTCCTGGTGCTGTCCCGCAACGGAAAGCCGGCGACCGGAAGCCCATTGTGGCTGGACTCCTTCGACGTACGCCCCGGCGACGTGTGGGAGGTGGCGTTCCGGGCCGACAACCCAGGAGTGTGGGCCAACCACTGCCACAATCTGGGGCACGCCGACGCCGGGATGATGCTGCACCTGATGTACTCGTGATCCTCAGGAATGCGGGACTGACCGCCGTGCCCAGGTCGGTGTCCAGACCTCGGCGTCGGGTGCCTCCGCCCGTCTGGAGTCGAGGTAGTCGCGAAGCTTGCGGAGCGCGGGATGCGGGTTGTCCGCACGCCAGATCATCGACATCGGGTAGATCGGGGTCGGACCACGCACCGGGATCCGCCGCAGGTCGTAGCTGTCCGGCCACAGGTACCGCGAGCCTTCGCCGACGAAGGTCGCCAACTCCGGGGAGTCGGCGATCTCCGCCAGCAGAGCCTCGTTTCCGAAGATGGGCCCGACCACGTCGATGGTGAGCCCGAACGCGGCGGCGAGTTCGTCGTAGTAGTCGGCCCATTCGGTGCCGGGGGCCATGCCGGGCATCCAGATGCGATGTCCGGCAAGGTGAGCGGGCGTGACGGCGCGCGCGTTGGCGAGCGCATGGTTGGGCCCGACGAGGAGCTGGTGTGGGTCGTCGATCACTCGGGCGGCCTTGATCGCGCCGGGCAGATGCTGCGGGGGAGTGGTGACAGCGTGGAAGCTGGCGTCGATCGTCCCGGCCTCGACGGCGGCGATCGCGGCGTCGACGTCGGCATTCAGGGTCACGACATCCAGCTCGATCTCGGGGTGCAGACGGTAGAAGTCCTGCAGACGTACCGCCGGCGCTATCCGCCGGTTGACGACGTCGACGCGTAGGGCGCGCCGGCCAGGGCGCACGGACGCGTCGGCGCGCTCTGCCACCCGCAGGAGTTCACGGGCGTGGGGCAGGAACGCCTGGCCGTCGATCGTGAGCTGGACCCCGCGGGCCGTACGGGTGAACAAGCGCACGTTCAGGTCGTTCTCCAGCGCGGCGACGCGCTTGGAGACGGCCTGCTGGGTGATCGACAGCGCGGCGGCGGTTTCCTGGAACTGGCCGGCGTCCGCAGCGGCGACGAAGGTGCGCACGGCGTCGAGATCCACGCGAAGACCCTAATCGCACAACAGACGGTTGTGGCTCGCCGCCAGTTCAGTTGTTTGACCCGTCGTCCCGGGCCTTGCTTTGCTCTCCAGCGATCAACGGCCGGTTGTCGAAGCGGGAGGCGCGGAGCGTGGTCAGACGGCGATCCCTGGGCCGACAGTTCGGATGGCTGTGGGCGGCCTACGCGGCCAGCGCCTACGGCTCGGCGCTGGGGTTCGGTGCGTTCCCGCTGATCGCCGTACTGGTGTTGGATGCCAGCCCCGCTCAGGTGTCCGTGTTGTCCGCGGTGGGGCCGGCAGTGGGCGCGCTGATCGCGCTGCCGCTCGGGCCGTGGGTGGAGTTCCGCCGTAAGCGGCCGGTGATGATCGCGATGGACCTGGCCCGGTTCGCGGTCATGCTGACGATCCCGGTCGCCTACGCCTTCGGCATGCTCAGCTTCGTCCAGCTACTGATCGTCTCGGCCGTGGTCGCCGCAGCCAAGATCGCCTTCAGCGCGGCCAGCGGCGCCCACCTCAAGGCCCTCGTCCGGCCAGAAGACCTGCTGGTGGCCAACGCGCGGTTCGAGTCGACGACGTGGAGTTCCATCGCCGTCGGCCCGCCGCTGGGCGGAGCGGCGATCGGCCTGTTCGGGCCGGTCACCACCGTGGTGGCCGACGCACTCAGCTACCTGTTCTCGGCGCTGGGCATCACGGCGATTCGCGGTCGCGAAGAACACCCGCAGCGAGCCGAGAAGCGCCGGGTACGTGCCGCCGAGTTGCTCGACGGCTGGCGACACCTCCTGAGCCATCCCGGCCTGCGGGCGCTCTACCTCAACCAGCTGCTCGTCAGCGGACTGATCATGGCCACCGAGCCGCTGTTGGCCGTGCTCCTGCTCCGCGAGCTCGGATTCCCACCCTGGCAGTACGGCCTCGCCTTCGCCGTCCCCTGCGTCGGCGGACTCATCGGCTCACGTCTCGCCCGCGGCGTCGTGGCGCGGTACGGCCAACACCGAATCCTCCGTACGGTCGGTACGCTGCGCGCGGTCTGGCTGATCGGCCTCGCCTTCGTGCAGCCGGGTGTCGCCGGCCTCGTGACCGTGATGACTGTCGAGCTCGCGATCATCATCAGCATGAGCCTGTACAACCCGGTACTCGCCACCTACCGGCTTGAACACACGCCCAACGACCGCATCGCCCGTACCCTTTCCGCCTGGTCGATCAGCAGCAGCGCAGCCATCGCCATCCTCAGCGCGCTCGGCGGACTGCTCGCCAGCGCCACCAGCCCACGCACGGCTATCGCCGTCGCGGGACTGCTCATCCTCGCCAGCCCGCTGCTGCTACCCCGCCGCCAGGACTCCGTGACCCGGCTGTCGAGCAGGTCCGATCAGTCGTCGCCGGCGGGCGTGTGAGGCGGGCGGCCTACCGGCGCAGGGTCTCGACCGTCACCTTCGCCGCCTGCGCGATCAGCTTGTCGTCGTACTCGGCGTCCTTCTCGTCGCGGGTCGAGAGGATCGCGAGCACGATGGGGGCGCTGTCGGGGGGCCAGACGACGGCAATGTCGTTGCGGGTGCCGTACCCGCCTGAGCCGGTCTTGTCGCCGACCTGCCAGGCGGCCGGGACGCCGGCCCTGATGAGCTTGTCTCCGGTCGTGTTCCCCTTGAGCCACGCGGTCAGCACCGTGCGGTCTTCGGCGGAGAGCGCATCGCCGAGAACGTACGCGCGGAGGTCGGTGGCAAGGGCCCGGGGAGTGCTCGTGTCGCGCTGGTCGCCGGGGGTCGCCTCGTTGAGGTCGGTCTCGAACCGCTCGGGATCGGTGACCTGGTCGCCGAGGTCGCGTAGGGCCCGCTCGAAGCCAGCCGGGCCGCCGAGCCGCTTCAGCAGCAGGTTGGCGGCGGTGTTGTCGCTGTACCGTACGGCGGCGTCACCCAGTTCGCGCGGCGTCATCCCCTTCCCCGCGTGCCGCTCGGTGATCGGCGAGTGGGTCACCAGGTCGGCCCTCGTGTACCGGACCACCTGGTTCAGCTCGGCAGTCGAGGTCGCGTCCAGCACCGCGGCGGCGGCGAGCGCCTTGAAGGTCGACGCGTAGGCGAACCGCTCGTCGGCGCGATGCTCGACGGTGCGGCCGGTGCCGGTGTCGATGGCATAAACGCCGAGCCGAGCGTCGAACTCCGCCTCGAGGAGGGCGAAATCCGGCCTGGCAGCGGGCGCTGAGGGGGAGGTGGCGACGGGGCTCGACGGAGAGTGCGACGGGGAAACGGTCGGCGCTTCTGCTGCCGAACAGGCGGCGAGCGCGAGCGCGGTGGTGGTCGCCACGGCAGCCCGGCGGGTCGCGAGAAGCACGGTTCGTGTTCCTTTCGTCGGTTGACGCCCCGGACCGGTTTTGCCGTTAGTTGCCCGGGGCAATAGGAGGGCGACGACAATCCTCTGGAGGGACGGCTCTCGTGGAAGTTACCGGCTTCTTCACCGCCATCATCATCGGTCTGATCATCGGCGCGCTCGGGCGGCTGGTCGTACCAGGCAAGCAGAACATCCCGATCTGGCTGACCCTGCTCATCGGTGTGGTCGCCGCGATCCTCGGCACCCTCGTCGCTGGCGCCGTCGGCGTCGACGACACCAGTGGGGTGGACTGGATCGAGCTGGTCCTCCAGGTCGTCTTCGCCGCTATCGGCGTGGCGATCGCCGCCGGCGCCTACGGCCGCCGCCGCGTGCACTGATCTTCGCGCCATCGCGACGGCCCGACCCCGTTCAACAGGGTCGGGCCGGCGCCCGTTGTGCGGGCTGTGCGGCCTCGTCTGCTATCGGCGTCATGGCCGAGGCGCCCGATTGCCGCCATGGTGGAGGAGAGCACGGCGGCGCTGGCGGGCGGAACGCCTTGTCTCTCACGTGGACTGGCCGGGTGGCGTCGATCCGCTGCCTTCTATACCGTGGCACGGTTGCGGGAGTGCCTTCCTCGATGGGGCGGTCCCGCGACCGGATTGTGCGTACGCAGTTGAGACGGGGGTTCGTCGTGACCATGGATCCGCAGGCGACCGGCCGGCCTGAGGCTGGCCAGGTCGACGTGCAGCAGAAGCTTGACACGTCGGTGCCGCATTCGGCGCGGATCTGGAACTACTGGCTCGGCGGCAAGGACAACTTCGCGGTCGACCGCGAGGCCGGCGACCAGTACCGGCAGGTCTTCCCCGGCGTCGTCGACGTCGCCCGTGCCTCCCGGCAGTTCCTGGTCCGTTCGATCACGTTCCTCGCCGGTGAGGCGGGGGTTCGCCAGTTCCTCGACGTCGGCACCGGGCTGCCGACGGCCGACAACACCCATCAGGTGGCGCAGCGGATCGTGCCGGAAGCGCGGATCGTCTACGTCGACAGCGACCCGCTGGTGCTGGTGCACGCCCGTGCGCTGCTGATCAGCACGGCCGAGGGCAGGACCGCCTACATCGACGCCGACCTGCACGACCCGGCCGCGGTCATCGCCGAGGCCGGCAAGACGCTCGACTTTCAGCAGCCGATCGGGCTCATCCTCAGCGGTGTCATGGGCCACGTGCCCGACTACGAGACGGCCCGGTCGATCACGCGCCAGCTGCTGGCGCCGTTGCCGAGCGGCAGTTACCTCTCACTCAACGACGGCACGAGCCTGATCAGCCCCGAGATGCAGCAGGCGCAGGACGACTACAACGACAGCGGGGCGACCCCGTACACACTGCGCTCGCCCGACCAGATCGCCGGGTTCTTCGATGACCTGGAATTGGTGGAGCCCGGCGTCGTACCGTGCCCGCAGTGGCGACCCGACGACGCGGTCGACACGCCCGTCGACATCGACGCCTTCGGCGGGGTCGGCCGCAAGCACTGAGGACTCCCGGGGGCGGCCTGTGGGAAGCGGAGCCAGCACGACCGCCCGCCTGCGCTGAGCTGGCGGGCGTGGTAACCGCGCTCGGTGAAGACCGCGCGTGCGGCGGCCACGATCGCCCCGCGATTGTCAGCCGAAGCAGCCGGGCCGCGGTTGACCTGACGTTTGTCACCGAGCACACTGAAAAGTGTGACCGGACGACATTGTCCGGTTAGGGGAGGCTGCCGATGACCTTCGACAGAACCTATGACGTAGTCGTTGTGGGCACCGGTGCTGCCGGCTTTGCCACCGCTCTGGGTGCGATCGACGAGGGTCTTTCAGTACTGATGCTGGAGAGCACGGCGAAGTGGGGCGGCAACAGCGCGAAGTCCGGTGGCGGCATGTGGTTGCCCAACAACCCGCTCATGCGACGCGACGGTGTGGGCGACTCGCGCGCCGAGGCGCTGACCTACCTCGAGGCCACTGTCGGGGACGAGGGCCGTTCGACCAGCCGGGAGCGCAAGGAGGCGTTCGTCGACGGTGTCGCCGACTTCGTCGAGACCGCGCAGAAGTACGGCATGGAGTTCGTACGCGCCGCCGAATACTCCGACTACTACCCGGAGCGGCCGGGCGGAAAGATCGGCCGCTCCATTGAGCACAAGCCGTTCAACCTACGCAAGATCGGCAAGTGGTGGCACTCATCGCAAGCACCCGCGGCGATGCCGATCCTCACCGACGACGTGTGGTTGCTGGGCCGGGCCTGGTCGACGCCCAGCGGCTTCCGGCGTGGTGCGCAGCTCGCCTTCCGCGCGGCAGGCGGCCTGGTTCGCGGTGCGAAGCTCGCGGGCATCGGCGCCGGCCTGACGGCGTCGTTCCTCAACGTCGTGGTGGTCAAGCACAAGGCCGACCTGTGGCTGGAGTCGCCGCTGGAAGATCTTGTTGTCACGGACGGCCGGGTCGTCGGGGTGCGCATCACCCATGAGGGCGGGCAGCTCACGATCGGCGCGCGCCGCGGCGTGATGCTCGCAGCCGGCGGCTTCGACTACAACCGCGAGTGGCGGCGGAAATACCACGGCATCGACGGCTCCCCGTCTGGTGCACCGGGCAATCTCGGCAAGCCGATCGGCATCGCGATGTCTCACGGCGCGGCCACCGAACTGCTCGACGACGCGTGGTGGGGAGCGTCCGTCGCCGCGACAAGCGCGTCCGAGCCGTCGTTCATCGTCGGCGAACGGTCGTTCCCATTCTCGATCATCGTCGATGCGCGGGGCGATCGGTTCGCCAACGAGTCGGAGTCGTACGTCGACCTCGGGCACCACATGCTCGACCACGACAAGGCTGGACCGTACTGGATGATCGCCGATCGCCGGCATGCCCGTCGTTACCTTCGCAGCTACCTGCTGGATCCCAAGGCGAAGCGGGCGATGCGGCGCGAGGGGGTGCTGTTCAAAGCAGACACGCTGGAGGAGTTGGCGACGCTGATCGGCGTTGATCCGGCCTGCCTGACCGCGACGGTCGAGCGGTTCAACGGCTTTGCCCGCGCCGGTGTTGACGGCGACTTCGGCCGCGGCAACTCGGCGTACGACCGCTACTACAGCGACCCGCTGGTCCACCCGAACCCCAATCTCGGCACGTTGGAACACGGGCCGTTCACCGCCGTTAAGGTCGTCATCGGGGACCTCGGCACCAAGGGCGGCGTGGTCACAGACGCCGACGGCCGCGCCCTGCGCGAGGACGGATCGGTGATCGAGGGGCTCTACTCGGCCGGCAACAACTCAGCCTCGGTGATGGGCAGGACCTACCCGGGCCCCGGCTCGACTATCGGCCCGGCTGTGGTGTTCGGGCTGCGCGCCGCCCGCCACCTGGCACACGGGAGATAGGGAGACCGTCGTGGAGATCAGGGACAACGTTTTCGTCGTCACCGGTGGTGGAAACGGGATCGGTCGGGAGGTCACCCTGGCGTTGCTCGCGCGTGGTGCCCGTGTCGTCGCCGTCGACCTGAGTGAAGCCGGCCTCAAGCAGACAGCCGATCGTGCCCGCGCCGGCGATCGGCTGATCACCATGCCCATCGACCTCACCGACCGCGCGGCGGTCCTGGCGCTGCCCTCGGCAGTCGTTGCCGCCCACGGACAAGTCGACGGCCTGATCAACGTCGCCGGCATCGTGCATGACTTCAAGCCGATCGCCGCACTGAGTTTCGAGGACATCGAGCGCGTCATGGCGGTCAACTTCTGGGCCACTGTCAACACCACGAAGGCCTTCTTGCCGCTGCTCGAAGCACGGCCGGCGTCGTCGCTGGTCAATGTCGGTTCGATGGGTTCGCTGGTGCCGTTCCCGGGACAGGGCGCTTACGGTGCGAGCAAGGCGGCGGTGAAGCTCTTCACCGAAGGGCTCATCGCCGAGCACCAGAGCGGTCCACTCAAAGTGACCATCGTTTTCCCGGGTGGCATCGCCACCAACATCCTGGGTAACTCCGGGGTTGACGCCAGGGGCGCCGTCGCCGATCAGGCGCAAGCGGCGGCCAAGCTCACGTCTCCTGAGGAGGCTGCGCGGCAGATCGTTGAGGCTGTCGTGACGGGGGCGCCGCGAGTCACGATCGGCAAGGACGCTCGGATGCTCGACCGCATGTCTCGTCTCATGCCCGCCCGCGCGATTCCCCTGATAGCCAAGAAGATGCGAGACCTGGTGGAATAGCGGCGCCAGGCGCCCTGTCATTCCGATGAGTGACGCAACGCCGTAAGTCCCGCCCGCTGACCAGCTGACCGGGCCCGCAATCTGTTGAACCGGCCCCGTCGCGCAGCGGCGGGGCCGACTCGCCGGGCATCGGCACCGCCGCGTAAAACTGGACGTCAGCCAGTGCGGGCGAGCGCGAAGCCCGCTGACCGCCCCCATGCGCCGGCTCTCGCACGGACACTGCAAAAAACCTGCAAGCGCTAGCCCTTGCCTTGAGGGAAACCGCTTTCCTACGATTGCGTTGCATCGATGTTTCATTTCTGGGCCGGGCGAACACATTTCGGGCAACGCCACTGTCGGCATGCCGTTTGCGCAGCGGTTCCCTCCAGTTGGCAGGGCGATGGATGAGCTACGCCCATTGATTGCCGACAATTTCAGAGCGGTCGAGAAGGCGTCGCACCGACAGGAGTGCGGTCGCGTCGACCGCCGCAGGCACGGCGAACCATTCGAATACGAAGGTGAGGCGAGATGAGACGACCAGTCGCACTGCGACTTCAGGCAGCACTGGCCACGGCAGTAGTTGGGATCGCGATCGGGGTGGGCCTGCCGACCCCGCAGGCGTCAGCGGCGGCCGACAGCGCCACCGGCTACGCCACCCAGAACGGCGGGACCACCGGCGGCGCGGGCGGGCAGACGGTACGAGCCACCACGGGGACCGCGATCCATGCGGCGCTGTGTGGTCGGGTCAGTAGCAGCACCCCGATCATCATCGAGGTCACGGGGACCATCAACCACGGCAACACCAGCAAGGTTTCGGGTTCGAGCTGCAACACCGCGGACGGCGTGATCGAGCTCAAGCAGATCAGCAACGTCACCATCATCGGGGTTGGCAGCGGAGCCGTTTTCGACCAGCTCGGCATCCACATCCGCGACTCCAGCAACATCATCATCCAGAACGTGACCGTCCGGAACGTCAAGAAGTCGGGCTCGCCGACCTCCAACGGTGGGGACGCCATCGGCATGGAGAGCACCGTCCGCAACGTTTGGGTCGATCACGTCACCCTGGAGGCATCGGGCGGGGAATCGGAGGGGTACGACGGCCTCTTCGACATGAAGGACAACACCCAGTACGTGACCCTGTCCTACAGCATCCTGCGCAACTCCGGTCGCGGCGGCCTCGTCGGGTCCAGCGAGAGCGACCTCTCGAACGGCTTCATCACGTACCACCACAACCTGTACGAGAACATCGATTCCCGTACGCCGCTGCTCCGCGGCGGCACGGCCCACATCTACAACAACCACTACGTGAGCCTCCACGAGTCCGGCATCAACTCCCGGGCCGGGGCAAAGGCCAAGGTGGAGAACAACTACTTCCGGAACTCCAAGGACGTCCTGGGTACCTTCTACACCAACGAGCGCGGCTACTGGCAGGTCAGCGGCAACACCTTCGACAACGTGACCTGGTCCAGCGCCGGCATCGAGAACTACCCCGCCGGCCCCAACCCGACGTCCAACACCACCGTCAGCATCCCGTACTCGTACAGCCTCGACGGGGCGAGCTGCGTGCCGGACGTCGTCCGGCAGACGGCGGGCGCGAACACGGGTCTGCGGGTTTCGGACGGTAGCTGCTCGCCGCAGACCCCGCCGCCCACCACGCCCCCGCCGACCACGCCCCCGCCCACCACGCCCCCGCCCACCACGCCGCCGCCGCCCAGCGGGACCAACCTCAGCCTCGGCGCCGGTGCCGACGGCTCCAGCAAGGCCAGCGGGACAAGCTATGGCAACGTGCGGGACGGCGGCATCAGCACCTACTGGTCGCCGGTCGGATCGACCGGCTCCATCTCGATCAAGTGGGGTTCCGCCACCCGGGTGTCCCGAGTGATCATCCGCGAGCCGTCGGGAACCCAGGGTTCCGTCGGGTCCTGGCAGCTCATCAACCACGACACCGGGGCCGTCCTGGCCTCCGGTGCCGGGGCGGGTTCCATCACCTTCTCCGCGACCTCACTGGTCAAGATCACCTTCAAGATCAACAGCTCGAGCAGTACGCCGCGAGTCGGTGAGTTCGAGACGTACGCCAGCTAGCAGCCGGCGCGGGACGGGGGCGGCAGATACCGCCGCTCCCGCCCCGGACATCACCATCGCGCAACCACCTCGCACGCAACGGCGTGTGGCTGCCGCGCCACCTGGGCGGCACGGCAGCCACAGGGGTGTCACCTGTTGTGCTTCTCCTGGCACGGCACGCAGAAGCGAGCATGCGGGAGAACCTCAAGCCGCTCCGCCGGGATGTTCTGGTGGCACTTCTCGCAGGCACCGTAGGTGCCATCGGAGATCCGGCTCAGGGCACCGGTGATCTGCTCGATGTTGCGGCGGGTGGCCACCAGCAGCGCGGCCCGGTTGTCGGCCTCGCTGGGGTCGCCGGTGTCCGCGTTGAGTTCGGTCAGTTCCCGCAGGCGAGCCGTCTGCGTGGCGAAGTCGTCCGCCAGGGACGCTCGCAGATCAGCCAGCCAAGTCTGGTCGACGGGATGATGATCGATGCCCATGGTCTGCCTTTCAAAAGGAACGGGAAAAAGAAAAAGGGCCGAAGCTCTATAGCTTCGCCCTGGCGGTCGTTCTGAGATGCAACGATTCCGCGGGAGGGCCTCGGCCAGTTCGCGCCGGGCTCGACAGCCGCGGTGTAGGCGCGATGTGCAGCGCACGGACAACCGGCACCCGCATGCAGGACTTTCGGCGCGCCGCCGTCGTCACGCGGACAGCGTCGAGCGCCGCCACCTCGGTGACGGCAGGCGAGCGGAACGTCACCGGCGGCATGCCTCCACCATAGGGTGGTGACTGACCTAAAGCCAACGCCTCTTGAGGGATGGTCACCGCAGCCGAGAGCGGCGCGGGGGTGGGAGCAGTCGGGTGCTCAGCCGCCGCTTGTGAGCGGGCGGCTGACGGTGGTGCCGAACGTTAGGCTCTCGCCGTGCCGGCCCTGATCGAGATCGTGTCCGTCATTGATGCCGCTCCGAGCGTGGTATTTGACCTGAAGCTCGACATGGATGTCCACGCCGCGTCCCTGCGATCCAGCCAGGAGACAGCCGTCACCAGCACCGGTCGACGCCAACTCGCGCTCGGGGACGAGGTCACCTTCCACGCCCGCCACTTCGGGCTGCGCTGGCGCATGACGAGCCGAATCACCGTCTACGAGCGTCCAGACCGCTTCGTCGACGAGCAGACGCGGGGCCCCTTTCGCCTCCTGCGACACGAGCACCAGTTCCACAACCTCAACGGCGTAGGAACCCAGATGACCGACCGCCTGTGGGTTGTCGCGCCCCTGGGACCGATGGGCACGGTTGTGACCCGTGCCCTGATTGCGCCGTACCTCCGCCGACTCTTGAGCCAGCGGGCAGCTCACATCAAGCACCTGGCGGAAGCCAGCCATTCGTAGCGCCAGAGGTACCGGCGGGCCTGGCCAGCGCCACGGCCAGGAGAAATTCGCGCGGCCGGGTGCTGGCCGGCCTGGCGGTGATGATCGTGCCGCACGGACTTTGCATGGGGGATGCAAGGATGGCGGCATGGGCAGGCCAAACGACCGGCGTGAGCCGTGAACCAGCACGAGCGGTGGCACCGGCTCCTGGACATGGTGGCGGCCGAGGGACAGCTCGACATCGAGTCCACCGCCCGTGAGCTGGGCATGAGCACGGCGACCATCCGGCGCGACTTCGACGAGCTCGCCATGCAGCAGCTGGTGACCCGCACCCGCGGCGGCGTGGTCGGCACCAGCGTCTCCTACGACCTGCCGCTGCGGTACAAGGCGGTGCGGCAGGCGTCGGAGAAGCAGCGGATCGCCACGGCCGCCGCCGCACTGATCCCAGCACGGAGCACGGTGGGGCTCAACGGAGGCACCACGACGACCGAGGTGGCACGGGCGCTCGCGCTGCGCACCGAACCGAACGGGCAGATGCCGGCGCTCACGGTGGTGACCAATGCGCTGAACATCGCCAACGAGCTCATCGTGCGGCCGCACATCCGGGTGGTGCTCACCGGCGGGACCGCCCGCCCGCGGTCGTACGAGCTGGTGGGCCGCATCGCCGAGACGATGCTCGGGTCCGTGGCGCTGGACGTGGTCGTGCTCGGGGTGGACGCGATCGACCACCAGCACGGCGCCAGCGCGCACAACGACGGCGAGGCGGCGATCAACCACGTCATGGTGACCAGCGCCGCGCGGACGATCGTGGTGGCGGACGCCTCGAAGCTGGGCCGGCGGAGCTTCAACCGGATCTGCCCGCTGGCCAACATCGACACTCTGATCACCGACAAGGCGGCGGACCCTGAGCAGGTGAGCCTCGTCGAGCAGGCCGGGGTGAAGGTGGTACAGGTCTGACCCGTCGAGATCGAGCGGTCGCAGTCCTCATCCGGGACCGCATCGCCGAGCGGCACGGTCGTGTGGCACGACCCTGTCAGTGTTCACCTCTGCAACTTTCTGCAAGCACTGCGGCGGCTCCTGCGCACCCCGTACCGGCTCGCCGACCGGCTCCGACGGCTCGCATCGCTGCACGGATCCCGTGTCCTGTCGGATATCGCAGCCGCTGAGCCCTCGTGGTCGGAACTCCGGGGCGTTCTGGGCGGACCTTGACGGCGGTACGGCCAGATCCTAAGGTCTGCAACATCCTGATTGATTCTGGCGCTTCAGTGTCACGAAAGATCGTGCGTGCTCGACTGGCCGGCATCTTCTGGGGAGGCGGATTATGAAGCGACAGGTGGGCGCGGCGCTCGTGACCGCCGAAGACCCGTCAGAGGGCCGGGAGCGGCGTGACCTGGTCATCTCGGTGTCGCTCAATCCCGCCCTGGACATCACCTACACCGTGCCCGAGCTGGTGGCGGACACGTCGCACCGGGTGACGAGCGTGGTCTCCCGTGCCGGGGGCAAGGGTCTGAACGTCGCCCGGGTGCTGCGTCAGTTGGGTGCCGAGACCCTGGTCCTGGGCCTGTCCGGCGGCGCCGTCGGCGAGCACATCGAGGCCGAGCTGGCGGCGGTCGGCGTGCCGGCGCAGTTCACCCGCCTCGGCGCGGAGACCCGCCGGACGGTGACCGTCCTCGCGCGGGGCACGGCGACGGTCCTCAACGAACCAGGCCCGCACGTCACCGAGGCGCAGTGGGCGGCGTTCCTGGACGCGTTCGCGGAGCGGGTCCGGGCGGCACGGGTGGTGGTGCTGTCCGGCAGTCGACCACCGGGTGTACCCGAGACCGCCTACGCCGATCTCGTCACCATCGCCCGGGCCGGCGGGGCCGAGGCCATCGTGGACGCGGAGGGCCCCGCGCTGCGACACGCGCTGGCTGCGGCACCAGCGCTGGCGAAACCGAACGCCCACGAGGCGGCGGACCTGCTCGGCCGCCCGGTACGTACCCGCGACGACGCCGTGGCGGTGGCGCACCGGCTCGTCCGACTCGGTGCCAGCGCGGGCGTGGTCTCCCGGGGCGCGGACGGGTTCGTGGCGGTTACCGGCGGGGTCGCGTTCAGCGCCCGCGCGCCCGAACAAGTGTCCGGCAACCCGACCGGCGCTGGCGACGCCCTGGCCGCCGTCCTTGCGTACGGGCTCATCACCCGCGCGCCGTGGCGGGACGTCCTCGCCCGAGGCGCGGCCGTCTCTGCGGCCGCCGTCGCCTGCCCGTGGGCGGGCGAGTACGACGACGACGTGGCTTCCCGGCTGCTGGACGGAACCACGGTGGAAACACTGGAAGAGCACCGCACCGAGAGAGAGCAGGAACCGTGTCGTACGTCGCCTCCGAGATAGCCTCCCAACCCGAGACTTGGCGGCGCGCCGTGGACCTGGTCGCCCAGCCGGGCGTCGCGCGGGCCCTGCCCCAGGCCGGTGAACGGGTCGCCGTCGTCGGCTGCGGCACGTCGTACTTCATGGCGCAGAGTTTCGCGGCGCTGCGAGAGTCGGCGGGCCAGGGGGAGACCGACGCCTTCGCCGCCTCGGAATTCCCCGCCGGACGGCGGTACGACCGCGTGGTCGCCATTACCCGCTCCGGCACCACCACCGAGGTGATCCGGCTGCTTGAGCAGTTGCCGCCGGGCAGTCGCTCGACCGTGATCACAACCGACGCCGACCGGCCGGTGACCCGGCTCGTGAGCGACTGCGTCGTCCTCGACTTCGCCGACGAGCAGTCGGTCGTGCAGACCCGCTTCGCCACGACCGCACTCGCCGCCTGGCGCGCCGGTCTCGGGCAGGACCTGACCGACCCGATCAGCCAGGTGCGGGCACAGCTGAGCACGCCGCTCGACCCGGCCGTGGCCGGCCGGGACCAGTTCACCTTCCTCGGCACCGGCTGGACCGTGGGGCTGGCGCACGAGGCGGCCCTCAAGCTGCGGGAGGCGGCACAGGTGTGGGCCGAGTCGTACCCGGCAATGGAGTTCCGACACGGTCCGATCAGCGTGGTCGACCACCGGTCTGTGGTCTGGATCTTCGGGCCGGTGGTCCCCGGCATCCGCGACGACCTGGCCGCCACGGGCGCGATCGTGGTGCACGAGGACGTCGACGCCATGGCGCACCTCACCACCGCGCAGCGGCTCGCGGTCGAGCTCGCGGTCCGTCGCGGCCTGCATCCGGACCGACCCCGACTGCTCACCCGGTCCGTCGTCCTGCCCGCACCGGCCGCCTGAGGAGCGCTGATGACCCTCGTCCCCACCGCCGACCTGGTGGCGGCGGCCCGCGCCGCTGGTACCGGCGTGCTGGCATTCAACGTGATCACGATCGAGTACGCCCAGGCGATCGCCGCCGCGGCGCAACGTGCCCACCGGCCCGCGATCCTGCAGATCAGCCAGAACGCGGCGCGCTACCACTCCGGCGTGTCGGCCATCGCCGCGGCGACGGCCGAGATCGCGCGGAAGTCCAGCGCGAACCTGTCACTGCATCTGGACCATGTGGACGACATCAGCCTGCTGGAGCAGGCCGCCGACACCGGTTTCAGCTCCGTGATGGTCGACGCGTCCGCGCTGCCGTACGCCGCCAACGTGGCCACCACCCGCAAGGCGACCGACTGGGCGCACGACCACCGGCTGTGGGTGGAGGCGGAACTCGGCTACGTCGGCGGTAAACCGGATGCCCCGGCGAGCGCCCACACCGTTGGCGTCCGCACCGACCCGGCCGAGGCCGCCCGGTACGTGGCTGAGACCGGCGTCGACGCGTTGGCGGTCGCGGTGGGCAGCTCGCACGCGATGGCCGACCGAACCGCCTCGCTGGATCTCGACCTGGTGGCCGCGATCCGCGACGCCGTACCCGTGCCCCTGGTCCTGCACGGTTCGTCCGGGGTGCCGCTGGAGCAGATCCGCGCCGCGGTCGGTTGCGGCATGGTGAAGATCAACGTTGGTACGGCGCTCAACGTGGCCTTCACCGACGCGGTCCGGGGCGCCCTGCCGGAATCCCGCGACCCGCGCCGGTACCTCGCCGCTGGACGGGACGCGGTGACCGGTGTTGTCGAGCGGCTGCTCACGCTCCTGCCCGCGGCACCGTAGCCGGTCGCGCCACCGCAGGGTTGCCGCGACGGCGCCCAGGGTGCCGCCCTCGTCGCCGCTCAGAAGCCCTGGTCGGACTGGGCCGACCAGGGCTTCTGGTTGTCCTGCTGAACCAATCCCGGTGTCAGGCGACGAAGCGGGTACGGCGGCGGCGGGTCACCACGAACAGGGCGGCACCCACGGCCAGCAGAGCGGCCGCGCCGGCCAGAACGATGCCGGACTGGCCCGTGATCGGCAGCGACGGGCCGTCGCCCTCCCCACCGCCACCGATGCCGCCGGCCGGGTTCACGACCAGCTTGGCCACGTCGTTGTCCGGCGTCACGTCAGGGGTCGAGGACTTCGCCGTGACGGTGCCGGTGAGTTCCCCGGCGGCGTCGACCCGCAGCCCGAAGTCCCACGTGACAGCTTGGTCCACCGCGAGCGGGTGGACGGCCGTCCGGCAGGCGTAGCCGGTGTCCGCCTTCGTGCAGCCGGCGGGCACCGTCGTCACGGTGGTGCCCGTCGGGGGAGTGAACGTGACGGTCGCGGCCGGCTCGGTGATGCCGGAGGCGTACGCGGGACCGAGGTTCTTGACGCCGAGCTTCGCGGTGACCGTGCTGCCCACGGCGGCCCGGACCTCCCCGCCGACGGCGCTCACGTCGGAGCGGTTCGTGCCCTCGACCGTGAGGATCACGTGCTGCGTGTCCAGGAAGAACGAGTCCTCGGTCTGGGCGCCCTGGGCGCGCAGCCCGGCGGGCTTCCGGACGAGGCCGAGGGTGCCCTGCGTGCCGCGGGTCGGCTTGGTGGCCCGGACCATGTCGAGGTTGTCGCGCCCGTCGATCGGGGTCGACCACGTGAAGCTGGCTCCGGCAACGCCCGGCGCCGGCACCTCCGGCCGCAGCCGCAACGGCAACTCCTCGGAGAGCACGTACTCCTGCTTCGGATCCAGCGTCGCGTCGAAGTGGCAGTACGCGGCGAAGCTGCCGTACTCGCAGTTGTCGTAGCGCTTGGGCACGGTGAACATGGCCTCGTAGAAGAAGAACAGGCCCACGCCGGTGATCGCGTTGTCCCCGGTGTTTCGCACCGTGAGCGGGTTCGTGACGGTGTCGCCCGGCTTGGCCTTCTTGGTGGTGATCGGCCCAACCTCCAGAGCGACCTTCTCGCTGATGGTCACCTTCGAGGTCTTGGTGAACGTCTGGTCTCGGCTGGTGACCTTCACGCTCACCTCGCCCTCGTCGCCGACCTTCGCTGCAGTCTCGGGCCGGAAGGTGAGCGTGGTGATACCCGCGAATAGGCTCTCCGAGGAGAGGGTGTCGAACCTGCAGGTGATGCTCGTGCCCGACTGCTCGCACGGGCTGGGGCCGTCGAACGTGAGCTTGGCCGTGGCGACGCCGGCGAGCTTCGCGGTGTCGATGGTGACCGCCACGTCGTTCAGGGTGAAGTCGGCGTCGTAGTTGTAGAGGTAGACGGACTGGGTCTTGCCAAACGAACCGGGCACCAGTGCGGTGTGGTCCAACCTGAGCTGCGTGCCCTTTGGCAACGCGACCGCGGCGACCGGTGCGACCGCGTTGGCACTGAGCACACCGATGGCGCAGGCGCCGAGCCACGCGGCGACGCGCAGCAGACGTGAACGACTCACAAGCGTTCCTCCCCCGTAGATGAACGGGAGCGATCATAGCCGTCGCGACGCGTTTCGTTGGGGCGCGATGCGGCCCCGGTGAGCAACCGGGTGCGCCGGCGCCCGGCTGGGCTATTGCAGACGCTGGTCGTCGAGGTCGAGGCGGTACCAGTTGCCGTCGTCGATGAGATGCAGGTCGGGTCCGCGGCCGGTGACCTGGGTCGCCTCGGGCATCGGGGAGCCGTCGGGCAGGACGAGCCGGTACTCGGCGACCTTGTGCAGTTGATCCTGGTCGCAACGGGCGATGACCAGCACGTCATGGTTGGGGCCGTAGCCGCCGTACATGGCTATGGTCTGGTCCGCGACAGCGAGGGCGCGTACGCCCCGGGCGATCGTGTTGTGCCAGCCGGTGACCGTGCCTGCCTGGATCCGCACGACGGGAAAGCCGGTGTAGTAGCAGGCCCAGGCGGTGTCGCCATCGACGTTGAGGGCGTAACAGTCGCTGATGGCACCCCAGGGCTCGTCGACGTGCGAGGGGTAGCGCCAATCAGGCTCCAGGTCAGGTGAGAACCGCACCAGCCCTGGCGCGCCCAGCGGGGGTGGCGATTCAGGGCCGCCCCAGCTGTAGTTGCCATAGACACCCTCGTCGAAGTAACCCATCCAGATGTGGCCGGAGCGGGAGACGCGCACGTGCTCGATGCCGTCACCGACGGTCTTCTCGGCGACAACGCGCCCATCGCCGTCGTAGATGATCGCGTTGCGATCGGGGCCGCCCGGTCGCCACCGGCAGCGCGCGGCCACGACGAGCACACGGCCGTCGGGCAGCACCTGGACAGTCGGATGAGCAAGCGGCAGATCTGAGATCCGGACACTCGTTGCCACGCCCTCCCGGTGCGCGGTGACGCGCACCGTCACCGCCTCGGACGCCCGTGGGTCGGGAAAGCTCGCCCATCCCGGCTGCGTGGTGGTCGCGGTCAGCGCGGCGACACCTTCCGGCGAGGTCGATAGCGCGATGACCTCACCGTTGGGGCCGACGGACGTGGTGACCAGCACGTCATCGGCATCGCCTGCCGTGATCACGCCATGCCGACGCACCGCCATCTCCGGCAGCGCCGCCACCTCCGCGCGTCGCTTCTTCTCCCGCTTGCGCCAGTCCTTCATGGCCACATCTGATCATCGACAACGCGACCGGTCCACCTGTTAGCGCATTCGATGCCCTCGATCTCGTTCGCGCTGGCCGCCACGACGTAGACCCCGGCTCATCATGCGGACAGCCCCTGATCGGTCATCCTCGCGTTCAGCGAAGAAGATCAAAATCAAGGGCTGTCGGCTGATCAGTACGCCTGTTCCGACGTAGCGCCAGCGAGGGTGAGCCTGCGCGATCAGTGCCTCGTCAGTGCGGGTGGACCGCACTGACGAGGCACATGATCACGGGATGGGCGCTACTTCTCGACGATCTTGATCGTCGCCGTACGGTAGTTGTTGCGCTGGTCGTTCTTCGTCGGGTCGTAGTTCTTCTCGATGTTGCCGGCGCTGTCGACCGAGAACCAGCGGAACGTCGTCGTCTCGGTCACGTGGAACACCTGCCCCGGCTCACGGAACTCGGTCGCCGCATAGCGTGGCGACTCGAGCGTGGGTCGGCTGCCGTCCGTCGTGTAGTAGATGGTGGCCGGCTCGCTGGTCTCGAAGCGCACGTCGACGGGCCCGCGGTACTTCCCGTCGCCGGGGACGAGCCGGGACGTCGGGTCCTTCTTGTCCTGGCCCCAGTCCGCCGCGACCCGGAACATCTCCATGATCCCGTTGGCGTACTCCATCGTCTCGGCGTGACCGCTGACGAGCTCGGGATTGCCCGCCCATTCTGGCTGGAACGAACCGCCCTGCCAGTCGCCGGTGCCCGGGTTGTAGACGGAGCCGCCGACCTCCCAGCCGAAGGCGTAGATCCCGTAGGTGTAGTACAGGTCCTCGCGCACATTGCCCGCGGAGGAGTAGAGGACGTCGGACGAACCGCCGACGTTCTCCGGCGTGACGACGGTTTCCCGGTGCGCCTTGACCTGCGACAGGATCCTGGCGGCCGACTGCCAGTAGAACGCCTCGTCACCCAGCGGCGGGCGCGGCGTGGTGATCCGCCCGTCCGCGATGTAGGCGCCGGGCTGCCAGAACAACTGACCGCCGTTGGAGTGCACCGACATCATGAACTTGATGTTCGAGTACTTCTCGACGAGCCAGATGATGTTCTTCGACTCGGGCTCGGACAGCTCCTCCGGCCCCTGGTAGGTGCCGCTGACGCAGTTGGTTGACCCTCCCGCGTAACCGTCGTGGCCCGACCCGACCCGGTAGTTCCGGTTCAGGTCGACGCCCCAGGAGTTCCGCTGCGCCGGATCGGCGGTCGCGTCCGGGCAGTGGTTCGTCATGTTCTTCCGCTGCGAGGCGAAGTTGTAGAAGCTGTAGTTCGCCCCGTCGGGGTTGTTGGAGAGGATGAAGAAGACGTCGGTGTTGTCGACGATCTTCTTCGTCTCCCGGTCGGACCGGTAGTTGTGCACCAGGCGCTCGGCCGACTCCAGGCTGGTCGTCGCCGGCACCCACTCGCGGGCGTGGTCCTGAGCCTGGATCAGGACACCAGGCTTCTTGCCGTCACGGTGCTTGCCGATCCGCAGGACGGGGATCGTGACCGGGCCTCGCGGCACCTCGCCCGCCGGTGCGCCGGCGCGCTTCTGGTCGAGGAAGTCGCTCAGCGCAACCGGGCCGGACGTCGGCGCGACGATGCCGGTGCCCGCGTTGGTGCGGTACGGGTGTGCCCGGTCGATGAGGCCCTGGGACTGGGCCCGCAGTGCGTCCGCCACCTGGGTGGCCGTACTCGCCGGTCCACCGGAGGCGTCCTTCGCGAGGAGGACGCGGACCGCCTTGCCTGCGACCTCCACCGCGAGCGGGAGGCTCGCGCCCGGCCGGTCCACGAACTCGACCGTGATGTCGTTGCCGCCCTCGTGACCCCACGCCGCCGAGCTGACGACGACCGCCGCCTGCCCCGTGCCGCCGATCGTGGCCTGCGCCTTGCGCTGGTAGCCGTTCGTCTGGTTCGGCAGGTAGACGATCTCGGCGATGTCCGGGTACTGGCGGGCGATCTCCTTGGCGCGGCTGTAGAGCTGCTGCGGGTGCTTGTAGCCGTCCACGAAGTCCGACTTGTAGGACGGGTTCGCGGTCAGCGGCGGCGGAGCGTCCTCGAGCCAGTTGGAGACGACGCCGGTGACGACGCCGCCGGTGGAGCTCGTCACCTGGATCTTGTCGGGGCGTGCGTCGAGCTTGAACAGGTTCCGGTGGAACATGTACTGCCCGGAGTCCACGAACCGGCTCATCGTCCGGGCGAAGCCGAACGGCGTGCCCTTGCCCGAGTCGTTCTCGAGCTGCATCCCGACGATCGGGTCTGCCTGCTGCCCCTCGGTGGTGCGCGCCTCGACGTAGAGGAAGCCCTGGCCCTTCGTGGTGAACCAGTCGGCGCGGGCGATGCGTACCGTCGCCTCGTGGTTCAACGGCTGGACCGCCCGCGAGGCAGCGCCGTTGATGCCGCCGTCGGCCTCGTCGCTCCACGCAAAGCCCACGTCGTCGCCGAGGACCTCGACGCCCATCGCCTTCAGTTCGGCGACCTGCTCGGCGGTGACCACCGCCTCGCCTTCGATGCCGGTCGGCACGCGCTTGAGGCCGTGCTCAAGGTCGAAGCCGGCGGCGACCACCTTGTCCAGCATGTCGGCGCCGGCCAGCTTGATGTGTACGAGGCGTACCTGCTCCCGATCCTCGAGTTGGGATCGTCCGGCCGTGGCTGTCGACTCCGTGGGATCCGCGCCCGCGGGCCCGGTCGCCACGAGGACGCCCGCCACCAGGGCGGGCAGCGCGAGAAGCGCGATGCGTCGTTGTATGTGTCGCATACTCCCCCTCCTTCTGCTTGCGACGTGTGATTGATGTGCTGGTCGGCCCTCGCGGAGGTCGCGCCTCCATTGAGGACAGTCTGGTGAAGCCGTCGTGCGGCGTGCCTGCGTACGACGGTGGTTGCCGTTGCGAGAAGGGTCGGGAAGGGCCGTGAGCGAGCTGAGTGCGGTGAGCGTATGTGCGTTTCGGGCGTCAGTGGCTCGCGTGCATCGAATTTGAGCATTACTTGAGCTGAGGGGGTTTCTCCGCCGCATAGACGGCCGTGAGCGCTGGCGGGGATGCTGGGGTGAGTCGGGTCGATCCGATGTGTCCGCCAGCCGGCCCCGGGGAGGGACGGCGTCACTGGAGGGTGAGGTCTGCACCATGCGCGTCGGCCAGACAGCGAGGTCTCCGTACGATTTCCGCCTGCTCGTGGTGGCACCGGACCCGGATCTGCGTGGTTCGCTCACGGCCCAGCTGAGCTTCGCGGGCTATCTGGTCACCTCTGCCGCGACCGGTGCCGCCGCGCTGCGACTGCTGGGGGAGCATCACGTCGATCTGATCGTGGTCGACGTGGAGATCCCCGATGTCCACGCCCTCGCCCGTGATCGCCCGATCCTCACCGACCGCCCCCCGGTCCTGTGCCTTGCCGCGTGCGAGTTTCTGGGGGCTCTGGTACCCGTGCTCGGCACCGAGATCCAGGACTACATCACCAAGCCGTGCCGGAGCGCGGAGTTGTTGGCCCGCGTGCAGGTGCTTCTGCGCGACAGGACCAACACGGGATCGGGGACCGTGCTGCGGCACGGTGATCTGCTGCTCGACGAGGTCGTCTGCCGGGCGTGGCGGGGTGATCGGGTGCTCGACGTGACCCCGGCGGAGTACCGGCTCCTGCGTCACCTGTTGCTCAACGCCGGCCGGGTGCTGTCGAAGGAGCAGATGGCCTGGCAGGTCTGGAGCGAATCCCGTGGGGTCAATGCCATCGAGCGGCTGGTGTCCCGACTGCGGCAGAAGGTGGACGAGACAGGGCCCCATCTGATCCACACGCACCGGGGATTCGGGTACTGGCTCGGCTCCTCCCAGTGACCTGAGTCACGTCAGGGATCTGTCAGGTTTGCGTCCAGGTTCCGTCAGCGCCCTTTGTTTGCATGGGTTGTCAGTCTTCGCGCGACGCTCCGAGGAGACCCATGTCCGAAACCGGCGTGCCCGAGTACCCGATGGCGCGTGAGGCGGCCTGCCCCTTCGCCCCCGCTGCCACCCTCCGCGCGATGACCCGGGAGAACCCGGTCGGGAAGGTGCGGATCTGGGACGACAGCACACCGTGGTTCATCACCCGGCACGCCGACCAGCGCGCTCTGCTGAACGACCCGCGGCTCAGCATCGACGAGAAGCGGCCGGGCTTTCCGCACATGACCCGCAGCCGCGCGGCGGGCGCCCCGCACTACCCCGCGCTGATCACGAACACGGACCCGCCCGAGCACACCCGCCTGCGCCGTACGGTCAACGCCCCCTTCATGGTGAAGCGGGTGGAGGCACTGCGACCGCGGATCCAGGAGGTCCTCAACTCCCTCATTGACGAGATGCTCGCCGGTCCGAATCCGGCCGACCTGGTTCAGGCGATCGGTCTGCCGGTACCCACGTTGGTCATCACCGAGATCCTCGGCGCGCCGTACAAGGATCATGAGCTCTTCCAGACCGCCAGCCACCAGCTGGTCAGTCATGAGGCGACGCCCGAGGATGCTCAGGAAGCCGCCCAGGCCCTGAGCGGGTACATCGGTGACCTGTTTCGGCGCCGGATGTCCGACCCCGGCGACGACGTGCTGTCCGAGATGGCGGGTCGGGTCAAAGCGGGGGAGATGACCCCTCAGGAAGCCATCACCATGGCCATGGCCATCCTCATCGCCGGCCACGAGACCAGCGCGAGCATGATCTCCCTGGGCACTCTCGCGCTGTTGCGGAATCCGGACCAGCTTGCCCTGCTACGGGAGAGCGACGACCCGAAGTTCGTGGCCAACGCGGTCGAGGAGCTGCTGCGCTACCTGACGATCGTGCACACCGGGATCCGGCGCATCGCCAACGAGGACATCGAGCTACGCGGCAAGGTCATCAAGGCCGGTGACGGCGTCATCTTCGATCTGTCCGGCGCGAACTGGGACGCCGAGGAGTTCCCAGACCCGGAGCGGCTGGACCTGCGGCGGCCTGCCCGTCAGCACCACGCGTTCGGTTACGGCGCCCACCAGTGCCTGGGCCAGTCGCTCGCCCGGGTGGAGTTGCAGGTCGTCTACGGCACTCTCTACAAGCGCGTCCCGACCCTGGCGCTGGCGGTGCCGTTCGAGGAGGTCGAGTTCGCTATGGAAGGCGTCGCCTACGGCCTCAGGTCCCTGCCGGTCACCTGGTGAGAGGAGCCGAGATGACGTTGCGAGTGGAGTTCGACGAACCGAAGTGCGTCGCGGCCGGGCAGTGCGCGATGGTCGCACCCGGCGTCTTCGACCAGCGCGACGAGGACGGTGTCGCGATCGTGCTCGACGACGAGCCCGGCCCGGAACAGCATGACGAGGTGCGGGAGGCCGCCGCCGTCTGCCCGGCGGCCGCGATCCGCCTGGTGGAGCAGTGAAGCACGCTGTCGTGGTGGGTGCCTCGGCAGCCGGCCTCGCCGCCGCGGAAACCCTGCGCCGCGAGGGCTACGACGGCACCCTCACCCTGATCGGTGAGGAAATCGATCCACCGTACGATCGTCCGCCGCTGTCCAAGCAGATCCTCGCCTCCGACTGGGACGCCGACCGGCTGGCCCTGCGGACCCTGGAGCAGCTGACCGCGCTGCGTCTGGACCTGCGGCTCGGTGCCCGCGCGACCGGCCTGGACCGAGCGGAACGCGTCGTGCGGCTGGCCGACGGCACCGTGATTCCCTACGACGGGCTGATCATCGCCACGGGGGTACGGCCGCGGCGGCTTCCGGGCGTGGGCGCGCACGTCCTGCGTACCCTCAGTGACGCGCTCACCCTGCGCAGGAGGCTGCGCCCCGGCATCCGGTTGGCCGTCGTCGGCGCCGGGTTCCTCGGCGCGGAGTGCGCCGCCGTGGCCCGCGGCCTCGGCTGCGACGTCGTCCTGCTCGAGCCGGCGCCGGTGCCGCTCGCCCATGCCGTCGGCGAGCAGATCGGGCGGGTCCTCTCGCAGGCGCACCGCGAACACGGCGTCGACCTGCGCACCGGCGTCGCGGTCTCGGCTGTCACCGACACCGGTGTTTTGCTGACCGGGGGAGAGCTGGTCGAAGCCGACGAGGTCCTGGTTGCGATCGGGTCGCAGCCCAACACCGAATGGCTCGACGGCAGCGGCCTGGAGATCGCCGACGGACTGGTCTGCGACCAGTACAGTGCCGCCGCGCCGGACGTCTACGGCGCCGGCGATGTCGCTCGCTGGCACAACCCGCTGTTCGGCGTGCCGATGCGCGTCGAGCACCGCACCAACGCCGCCGAGCAGGGCATGGCGGCCGCCCGGAACCTGCGGTATCCCGATGCGCGGAAGCCGTTCGCGCCGGTGCCGTACTTCTGGTCCGATCAGTACGACATGAAGATCCACGCCTACGGCCACCTGCGCGGCAGCAACGAGGTCGCCGTCGTTGACGGCGACCTCGAACAGCGACGGTTCGTGGCCGCGTACCGCAGTGGCGACCGTCTGGTCGGCGCCCTCGCCGTCGGCATGCCGCCCAAGGCCATCCGCCGGTGGCGGCAGGCCGTCGTTACCGGCACCGCCTGGAAGGACAAGTGACGGACGGTGTGGCGTCGTACGCACTCATCGGGATGTGCGTTCGATACCGCGCCGGACGAGACCGCGGACGCCGGGGAGTGTGATCGCTCGGATCGCCAGGTCGTTCATCCACACGTGGAACTGGCTGGGCGGCGCGTACTGGTGCATTCCCCGGCGCGCGAGTGCCTGTCGTTTGGTGACCTCCGGGCGCAGGCCGGCTTCCCACTCGGCCAGGGCCGCCGGGATGTTGTCGTCGTGCCGCCGCAGGGCTGCGCCGAGCTGGTCGGCGCCGGCGAGCGCGAGGGCCGCGCCGTGTCCGGCGAAGAGGGTGACGCACCAAGCCGCGTCTCCGAGCAGCACAATCCGGCCGGCGCTCCATCGGGGCATGACCACCTGGCTGACTGAGTCAAAGTAGGCATCGGCCGGATCCTTCTCAAGATGACGGATCGCATCGGGCACGCCCGCGCCCAGATCGCCGAACGTCGCGCTGAGCGCATCCACCGGTCCGCGTCTCAGGTCCGAGCCCGGGTCCGCGCATCGGTACGTGAAGAATGCCGACGACCGTTGTGGGCCCAGGTTGACGATCGCCGCGGTGCGTCCCGGACCGATGAAGGTCGTGGCGGACGACTCCGGCACGCCCGCCACCGGATGGACAAGCGGGAACGCGGCCACAACGTACGGGAGATCGACCCGGTGTCCAGAGCCGAATGCCGCCGTGCGGGTCGCGGAGTGAACACCGTCGGCACCGATCAGGAGATCGGCGTCCGCTGTCGTGCCGTCGCTCAACATCACCCGTACCCGGTCGGCGTCCTGGTCGACAGAGGCGACCGTGGTGCCGAAGCGAATGTCGGTGCGGTCGCGCACCGCTTCGTACAGGGCGGTCTCCAGGTCGCCACGGAACACCGACATGGTCCGTTTGCCGAGGGCGGCTTCGGCGATGGCGGACGGCACGGTGAACTTGGGCCGCCCGTCGGCCCGGACCAGCACGGTGGTGAACAGGCCCAGTTGCCGGTCGGACAGGGCGGGTAGGAGGCCGATGCGCTCGGCAGCGTCGTAGCCCGCCCCGAGCAGGTTCACCAGGTAGCCACTGCTCCGCCGGGCCGGAGCGCGCTCCACGACGAGCGTGTGCCACCCGTCCTGTCCGAGACGTAGGGCCATGGCCAGCCCGGCGATACCGGCGCCAACGATTACCGCGCGCTTCATCCATACTCCCAGCGCCGAGAATGAGCATCTGCTCAAACAAGTATGAGCATCTGCTCATACTGACGCAACAGCGGCTGGGGCCAACGCTTAGAATTCCGGGCATGCCACGCGGAGTCGCCATCCCCGAGCCCAGGCAGCAGTTGTTCGCTGCCGTGGAGCGGGTGATCGCGGAAGACGGACCGAGTCGACTCACCGGCCGGGCCGTGACCCGCCAGGCCGGCGTCGCCACCGGCCTGCTGTACGCGCACTTCGCGAACTTCGACGACTTCCTGGTCGGCTACGCGGTCGACCGCGCCTTCCAGATCTCCGGCGAGGTCGCCGGCCTCCCGGGGCGCGCCGGGACCGGCACGGTCACCGGGAATCTCAGCGACGCCATCCTGGCGACACCGCTGGCCATGCTGCTGGCATTGACCCGGCTGATGGCCTACCGGCCGGAACTGGCGGCAGGCGTCGAAGCGGTGCTGGGCGAAGGTAACGCCGGACTGCAGACGGTCGAGCGTGCGACCGCCGACTACCTGGCCGCCGAGCAACAACTCGGGCGGGTGCCCGCGGGGGCCGACACAGAGGCGCTGGCCTTGACGGTGGTCGGCGTGCTGCACCACGTCGCACTCACCGGCGGGACCAGCCCGACGGCGACCAACCGGATTCGCCGGGCCCTGGCCGCGCTGACCGACGGTTTCCCGGCCGTCGCCCCGTCCTGACCCCAATCCTCGCCAAGCGAGCGTCCGCATCCCCGACCTGCCGGGCTGACGGGATCGGGGTCGCTACGGTTCCCCCGCCTTCGTGCGCTCAGGGTGCATGTCGCCCGAGGTCGCTGGGCGACCAGGGAGGTTGATGCACAGCTGTCCCGGCTCAGCACCGCACACCGGGCAGGGGCGGTACGACTCGACGGGTCCCGGATCGAGGCCCCTCGCCCGGGCCGCTCGGGCAATGTCCTCGGCCGCGTGGTGCAGCTCAAGGTCCCGATGTCTCACGGCAGCCTGGTGGATTCGCTGGAGTGCGCTTCGCGCCAGCTCCCCTGGGTCGGTCATCCAACCGACCTTCCCGCTGTACTCGCCGACACACGCACCCCTCTCCCCTTCCGGCGTGCCCGCGAACGGGGAGAGTGCCTGGTCCACGGCGTGCTGCCGCCGGCAACGTCTACGCTGTGACCAGCGGCCACCGCACCATGCGACTGTCGTCCACACACACAGCCCATGCGGTGGCTGCGTTGCGCCTGTCGGCCCCGTCCAAGATCCGAACGGGCGACTGCAGTACCAGGTGCGAACGAACGCGATCCTGCGTCGGGCGAGAAGGGCGGATCATGATCGCTACGTGGTGCCGGGCGCTGACTCCCTTCCTGGCCGGGGCAGGCGGATGAGCGCAGTCGCGTTCCTCAACATCGCCATGCACGGGCACGTCAACCCGACGCTGCCGGTCGTGGCCGAGCTTGTTCGTCGCGGGCACTCCGTCACCTACCACACGATGCCCGCCCATGCCGAGGAGATCGCGGCCACCGGCGCGCGAGTGCTCCTGTACTCCGGGGCTGACGTACCGCTGTCCGGCCCGCCGATGCCGATCACGGTGATGGAGCAGCTTGCGCGCACCGCCGTACGGGTGCTGCCCGGCGTCCTCACCGATCTGCGCGGCGTCCGGCCCGATCTGATCGTGCACGACTCCCTCTGCCCGTGGGGGCCGGTGGCCGCCCGCGAACTCGACGTGCCGGCGGCGTCGTCGTTCACCACGTTCGCGTTCAACCGGCACGTGCCCAGCCCCACCCGCGGCTCCTGGGAGCTGCTCGCCGCGGCGGCGTCCAATCCCCGCCAAGCCGGGGGGTATCTGAGGTCGCGCTGGGAGCTGCGCCGCCGGTACGACAGCCGTGCGGTGCCCCTGATCGACCTGGCGAACATCCGTCAGCCGCTCAACCTGGTCTACACCTCGCGGGCGCTCCACCCCGAGGCCGACAGTTTCGACCAGTCCTACCGGTTCGTCGGGCCGAGCGTCGGTGCCCGCCCAGCCGACTCGTCGTTCCCGGTCGATCGGCTGCGGGACCCGGTGCTGTACGCCTCAATGGGCACGGTGTTCGGGGCCGGCCCGCAGCTGCTGCGCACCTTCGTCGAGGCGCTCGCCCCGCTGGGTGGCACCGTGATCGTCTCCACCGGACAGACCGATCCCGCCGCGCTCGGTCCGCTGCCGGCCAATGTGATCGCCCAGCGCTCCGTACCGCAGCCGGAGGTGCTGGCCCGCGCAGCGCTGTTCATCACCCACGGCGGGGTGAACAGCGTCAACGAGGCCCTGTACGCCGGCGTCCCGATGCTGGTGGTTCCGCAGGGCGCGGACCAACTGATGGTCGCTTCCCGCATCGTCGAGCTCGACGCCGGCCTCTCGATCCGCACCGAGGACGTCAACGTGGAGGTCGTGCGCGCCCTCGCCCGGCGCCTGCTCGACGAGCCGCGATTCCGGGCCGCCGCACGCACCCTGCAGGTCGCCCAGCGTGAGGCAGGGGGCTCTTCGCGCGCCGCCGACGAACTTGAGCGCTATGTGCAGCAGACCGGCCCGGTCACTCAGCCGGCCTCTGCCGAGCTGCCACCGCAGGGCTGACCGGTGTCCCCCGTCGTCGCCATCCTGCTGCTGCTCGCCGGGCTGTCCGAGGCCGCCGGGCGTCTCCTGCCCGTGGTCGCACGGCTGCCCAGCGTGTCGCGTACCAGGGTGGTCGGGTTGATGCTGGCCGGCGCCCTGGTCGACGGCGCGGTGTTCGCGCTCTGGCCGCTGTCCGCGTGGACCCTTGCCGAGCTGGCACTGCCCACCTCATCGTCCGACGAGGCCGCGCTGGTCTGGACACCAGGCATGGCTGCCCCGCTGCTGCTGGCCGCAATCCTCGCGTTCCCGCTGCTCGGGCCGCTGCTGCACCTGGTGCTCATGGTGGGAGTGGGGGCCGGCCTCGCCGCCGCGCTCGCCACGGTGGCCGGCCTCGGCTGGTGGGATGCCGCCGGCTGCGTGGCCATCGCGGGAATCGGGCTCGGCGTCGCCGTCGAGGGCGTCCGTCGCCTGGTCGTGAGGCTCAACACGAGAAGAGCACCGGAGCCACGTACATGATCGAGTTTGCGCTCCTGCTGCTGCTCGGCGGGATCGGCCCGGTGCTGCTCGCCGAAGCTCTGCTCGCCCGCTATGAGGTGCTGGCCTATGCCGCCGGCTGGCGAACTCCCACCACCGCGCTGCCCAAGGGCATGCCCTACGCCCGGGGCGCGGACCCGGACCGCCCTCCGGACGCCTACCTGGTCTATCTGGACGGTATCGGGAAACGCCGCTTCCACGACACCCGAGACGGTGGCCGACTGGTCAAGTCCCTGATCGCCCGAGCGCCGGAGCTCAGGGTGCTGGGCCAGGTGCAGCCCTACTCTCCGCTGGCCGATCCGTTGGCCGACCGTCCGGTGTGGACCTGGCTACGCCGCCACATCGGGCTGGTGCTGTTCCTGCACAACGTGGTGCAGATCTTCGTCGCCGCCGACCGCCGGTACCGTCCCCTGTACAACCGCGCCGTCGGCTCGCAGATCGCCACGCAGCTCCGGTTCGCCGGCTACCAGCATGACAGCGGTATCCCCGTGGTACTGCTCTGTTACAGCGGCGGCGCCCAGGTCGCCACCGGCGCGGTCGACGAACTGTGGTCCCAGCTGCGCTGCCCGCTCTGGCTGATCACTCTCGGCGGGTTCCACAACGGCGCCAACGACATCACCCACGCCGAGCACCTCTGCCGGCTCACCAGTGCCGGCGACCGGATTGAGCGAGTAGGCACCTGGATGTTCCCGCAGCGGTGGCGGCTGTTCCGCTGGAGCGGCTGGAACCGGGCTGACCGCGCGGGAAAGATCACGGTGCACCGGCTCGACCCGGCGACCCACGTCGGGCCGCACAGCTACATCAGTCCGGAGGTCGGGCTACCCGATGGCCGCAGTTACCTCGACCGGACCACCGACACCGTGATCACGCTGATCCGGGAGCGCCTGGCCGCGACTGCGGAGACCGACCGCCCGCTGCCATGAACGGCTTGACCATGGCGCACGGCCGGGACCAGTCGTCGCCGCGCTGTGCGTCGGGGGATGGAAGCCGCCCTGGCCCCACATCGCGAGGATGCGTTCGGCCAGGGCGGCGATCAGCTGGTGGGTCAGCGACGACCTTCCACGTTCAGTTCGGCGACCGCGGCGTACTTGTGCCCGGTCTGTTCGCTTAGGGCCACCAACCGGACGTACCTCGCCGTCACCGCGGGGAAGACCGCGCGCTGAGGTGCGAGCGACGTGGTGAAGCGGCTGGTGGCGAGGGGCGCTTCCCATGTCGTGCCGTCGAGGCTGGTGTAGATCTCGTAGTCCGCGACCTGCTCGTTGGCGCTGTTCTGCCGGCGGGTGTACTGGAGTCCACTGATCCGGTGTGCTCCACCCAGGTCGAGGGTGATCCGGTGCGGATAGCCGGGAGCATCGGCGCGGGACCATTCGGTGTGCCAGAACGTCGCGTCGCTGCCGTCGAGCACGTTGCGCGCTCGCCCGTCTTCGCTGGCGGTCTCTTCGCTGTCGACGTCGGCGATGCTCATTCGGGCCTGGTCGAGCAGCCCCACTGTGACGGTGAACGACGTCGACGTCTTGCCCACGGAGGTACGTAGTGTTGCTGTCACCGGGTAACGACCGGGAGCTGTGTCACGGGGAACCTTGATGGTCACCTTGCCCTTGGTCTGATGTCCGGGCCGGAGGGGCGTGACGGAGCCCCGCATCTGCCAGTCCGAGGGCGCCTGCAGTTCGAGGCGGGGCTTCGGTACGGCGATTCCGGACTGGTTCGTGACGGTGACCGGCACGGTAATCCGCTGGCCTGGGTCGATGGCGACATCCGGAATGGCGACGTTGGCGCAGATACCGTCCAGCCACGCGAGGTTGAAGTTGGCGTATCTGATGCCGTTGGCGGGCTCGTACAGCAGGCCGTAGGTGCCGTCGGGCAGTGCGGTGAGGGTTGAGTAGGACATCGCGCCGGGTTGGAAGACCTTCGAGACCGGCCAGGTCTGGCCGTCGTCGCAGGACATCCGGATCGTGCCCTGACTGCGCGAGGTCTGGTTGGCGGCGTTGGAGAAGAGCAGGATCTTGGCCTGAGCGGAGCCGGCCGGGGCGTCGGGGAAGGCCCGGATGATCGAGGCGTTGTTCGTCGGGTCGGGGAGTTCGCGGTCGACCGTCACCGGGCCGTAGCTGTGCCCGCCGTCGGTGGAGATGGTCACCTTGCGGTAGCCGCTGCGGGCCGAGTCGCGGCTGTTGAGCATGACGCGGCCGTCGGAGAGTTCCACGGTCTTGTTCTCGTCCATGCCGACTCCGACGGCTTCGCCGGCCCGCCAGGTCGTTCCGTGGTCGTCGCTGTACACGCTCACCGACTGGAAGGCTCCGGCGGCGTTGATGATCGTGTACTGCTGGATGAGTCGACCGGCGTGCGGTCCGTAGCGGAGTTGGATGCCTTCGCCGGAGGCGGCGAAGCGGCTGCGCCAGCCCGGGTCCGGGGTGATGTCGGCCGTGATGGTCCGCTCCGACCAGGTCCGGCCGCCGTCCGCCGAGGTGGCGACGTTGGCGTGGAGCACGTTGGGGTCTGCGGGGTCGGTGCCGGGTCGGCTGCCGCTGAAGCCCTGTTTCTGGGAGTAGACGTGGAAGTTGAAGATGGTCCCGGTCTCACGGTCGACGAGGTAGCTCGGATCGGAGAACCCCTTGATCGGGGCCGTGGTCTGGCCGGCGCTGACGACCTGTTGCTCGCCCCAGGTCCTGCCGCCGTCGGTGCTGCGGCGCTGGAGGATCGAGTTGGGACCGGGTGCGTCGATGCCGGTGGGGCGGCCGTCGTAGGAGGCCAGCAGGTCACCGTCGGGCGTCACGGTCAGGGCTGGGATGCGGTAGTTGGGAAAACCACCCGCTCCGTTGACCGCCAGATCCTGCTCCGTGTAGAGGGGCGGGACGGGGGCGGCCTGTGCGGGGGCGGCGCCGGTGAGCGTGGCTGCTGCTATCGCTGGTACTAACAGCAGGCTGGCGGCTCGGCGCGGGTGGCGGCGGAGGTGCGGATTCACGGTCAAGGGACATCCTTCCGCGGATTCCAATGTTGATCACAACATAAGATGTGTGACGTCTGATGTCCATGCCTGATGTCGAGGCTTGTTGGCCATCCCAGTTACCCGGCCCTCAGCCTTACCGCTGACGTGGCACCCAGAACTCCACCTCGGTGCCCTCCGGCGGGTGACTGTGGATGCTGGTCGTGCCGCCGAGATCGGCGATCCGGCCCCGCATCGACTGAGCCACCCCCAGCCGGCCGGCGCGGGCCGCGTCGGCCAGCCGCTGTGCGTCGAACCCGACCCCGTCGTCACGGACGGTCACTCGCACCCCGTCTCCTTCGTCTTCCAACAGCACCCACGCCCGGGCGGTCTGGCCGGCGTGCCGGCGGACGTTGTCCAGGGCGGCCTCGACCGCCGCGACAAGTTCGGCGGCGGGACCCGACGGCAACACGACTGGTTCTGCGGGCGCGGACACCTCGACCATGGGGGAGGCCAGGGCGGTGAGCGCCGTCCGCAGGTCCGCTTCACCGCCGGTACGGGCCACCTCGGCGCCGCCGGTGAGTAGGTTGCGCAGTGCGACCTCCTGCTCGCCGGCCAACTTTGCCAGCTGTGAGCCGGTCGCTCCCAGCTGCGAGCCCTGCCGCTGAACCAGCGCCAGCACCTGCAGAACACCGTCGTGGATCGGCCGGGCCAGCCGGTCCCGTTCGGCGGCAGCAGCCTCCTGTCGGATCAGCTCGGCCCGTTTCCGTTCCGCCCAGCGTTCGGCCATGTGATGCGCGACGCCCAGACCGCCGATCGCCGCGCCCGCCACGAGAAGCAACACGGCTGATGTGGTGATGTGGAAGACCGGGTTGAGATACGACGACGCCGGCAGGCCATCCTGCAGATACGTCACCTGGACAATCTGTAGCCCGCTGGCGGCGAGCACGCCGACGAGGGGGCCGAGCACGGCAGGAACAGCGCCACGGGCCGCGAGCACTGGCGCGGTCGCGCCGGCGACCGCCGTAGCCGCCGCGGTAACCAGAACGAGCAACAGTAGCGCCGGAATGACCCGCTGCTGTTCGGCCAGTTTCTCCGGATGGCCGGTCGTGGCGGCGTACGCGATGAGCACCGCCGTTGCCGCGCCCGCCGCCAGCGTACCGGCGGCCGCGACCCGCCACCGACTGCTGGCGGCCGCCGCACCGACCACCGCACCCGCGAGCGCACCCAGCCAGCGCACCGGACCCATCGCGCTGAGCGCGGTGAACGCCAGGATCAGCGGTGCTGCCACCGCCACCTGGACGGTTGCGACAGCGAGCGCCGCGGCCAGCGACCACAGTCCCGCGACGGCCGCCAGGCCCATCGCCACCACCAGCGTGACCACACCTGTCACCGCGATGGCCACTGCCTCGTGCCGGTACAGCGACGACCAGCTGACGTCCAGCAGCGCCGCGAGCCGCTCGGTGGTCAACAGGGACAGCGGAAGCACCAGGCACACCGCCAGCCCGGCGGCGATGACCAGCCGCAACCGCTGCCACGCCCACGGGCTGGTGCCCGGCGGCCCGGCCGCGGCGCCGTCGCCACGTCGGATCCGCCGGGCCGCGGGGATGAGCGCAACGAGGGCAACCGCGGTCATACCGGCATGCCAGGCAGGCCGCGACGGGTCCGAGTACAACCAGCCGGGGCCGACCAGCGCGGAGCCGACCAGGCGGGACCCGAAAGCCAGCCCCACCAGGGCCGCGCCCACACGTGGTGAGCCGTTGCCCAACAGACTCTGGGCACCGGCGAGGACGCCCACCAGGGCGAGTGGATACGCCGCGGAATGCGCGAAGGTCAGCACCAGCGGGTACGACAGGCCCGTCAGCTGCGCCCAGACGTAGGGCACGCTCAGCAGGCCGGCCACGGCCAGCAGAAACGGCCACCAACGCAGCAGGCACAGGCCCACCACGGTCGCCAGGATGGGGATCAGGGCGAGTATCCACCCCTGACCGTGGTACACCGGCCGCACGGGCGTGGCGATGAACGGCGGCAGCCCGCCAGCGTACTGGGGCGATGTCGCTACCGTGAGTAACAGGCAGCCACCCAGGCCAGCCAGAGCCTCCCGCCACTGCGGCGGCTTCTCCATCATGGCGCCGATCATGACCGATCCATCGGAACCGCGCCGTCCGCCCGGCCACAGGTGACGGCCGCGGCCACGCCAGGATGCGGCAGGCGGTCGGGCCGACCCTCAGGGCAGTATTCGAAGTGCCACCACTCGTTGTCGTACCTGCGGTACAGGCCGTACCGCGCGCCATGCCGCTCCAGCCAGCGAGCGCCTTCCGAGGGTCGTATGTCCAGGGCGGTGCCCGCCACGTGGCGCGACTCGTCTGGCGGGAGCGTCCACCGCCGAGCGGCCGCCACCGACCCGCTGCGCCGGACCTCCTCGGCGTAGAGAGCCGCTTGCGTGGCGGCGTCCCGGTAACCAGAGGTCAGTCCTATCAGCTCCCCGTACCGCCACAACGCCTGGCTGCGCGCCGCTTCGAAAGCCGCCCGGGCCGGGGGAGCCAGGCCGGCCAGGTTCTCGGCCGGGAAGCGCAGCGCCAGCGCCCACTGGCAGGCCGTATGGCGGGCATGCCCCGGAGCGACCATGTACGCCAAGGGGGCCAGCAAAAGGGCCAGCAGCCTGGTGACGGCAGGGTAGACCAGATCCCTGGTGCGAACGGTCCGGGCAGTGCCGACGCGGTGGGTGGCGTGCAGAGACATGCCCACCACGATCTCGATACCGACGGCCGTGGGCATGAGTCTGAGTACTCAGCACCGATGGCTCAGGCGGTGTCGCGGCGACGGGTCAGCTGGATGCCCGCTTCGGGAGCAGCAGCTCCTCATGATCGAGTTCACGTTCCAGAATGCGGAGCTCTTCGTCGGGCAGCCGGCCGGCGTCGCGCCAGCGCACGAGCTCCTCGCGCTGCGCGTCGATGGCAGTCCGGCGGACACGAAGCGCCGTCTCGTACTGCGGTGAGGTCGGTATCTCGGATGACCCGCTCCGCTCGAGCAGATCGAGCCGCCCGCGGTAGCGCGCCAATCGGGTCAGCAGCTGCGTACGGGTGGTGTTGACGGCCACTGCGCTGTCCGGCTCGTCGGCGGCAACTTCGTCGAGGCGGGCCAGGGCGGCCTCGACCGCCGCCGAGCGGGCCTCGTTGCGTACGCGAGCCTGGTCGGTCTCGTTGGCGCGCAGGCCCAGCATCCGCACGAGCGGTGCGAACGTCAGGCCCTGCCCGACGAGCGTCACCAGTACGACCACGAAGGTGCAGAACAGAAGGAGGTCGCGATCGGGGAAGGGCGCGCCACTGTCGGTGGTCAGCGGCAAAGTGAAGATCGCGGCCAGGCTGATGACGCCGCGGGTGCCGGACCAGCTCAGTGCCGTCACCTCGCGGAAGGAGAGCCGGCGGGCGTTGCGATCCGCGCGCGCGACCTGCCGGGCGCTGCTGGGCTCGTCGGGGTCGTCCTGCTCGGATATGCCGCCCAGCCGGGTGTGCAGCGACCGGGGGAGGGACTGGGTCAACACCAGCCACGCCGGGCGGAGAAGCAGCACCACGCCGACAGATATCGCGACGGCGATGACGATGGTGGACAGGTCGTACTGGCGCAGGCCCTTGATGACCTCGGGAAGCTGCTGGCCGATCAACAGGAAGACGAAGCCTTCGAGGAGGAAGTCGACCAGCCGCCACACCGCGCTGGTCTGCAGCCGGGCGGCGCCGGACCCGAGCTGGGGCGTCTGATGGCCGACGATCAGCCCGGCGACCACCACGGCGAGCACCCCGGAGACGTGTAGCTCCTCGCCCAACAGGTAGGCCACGAACGGTGTCGCGAGCGAGATGGCGTTGGACATCAACGGGTCCGCGGTCAGCGGTCGGGCCAGACGTACCGCCCAGGCGACGGCCGCCCCCACGGCGACCCCGCCGACCGCCGCCAGCAAGAACTGCCCAACGGCGGACGGGAACGAGAACTCACCACCCACGGCAGCGGCCACCGCGACGCTGAGCATCGTCAGCGCGGTGGCGTCGTTCAGCAGCCCCTCGCCCTGGATGAGCGTGACCAGCTTCGGCGGCAGGTTGACCCGGCGGCCCACTGCCAGGGCGGCCACCGGGTCGGGCGGCGCGATAGCGGCGCCGACCGCGATGCCGGCAGCCAGGGTCGCCCCGGCGACGAACAGGTGGAACCCGACTCCCACGAGTACCGCGGTGAGGAGCACCAGCACCACGGACAGGCTGACCACGATGCGGAGGTTCCGGCGGATGTCCAGCAGCGAGGAGTCCAGTGCGGCGCTGTAGAGCAACGGCGGCAGCACGACCATGAGCACAAGGTCGGGATCAAGGCTGACGTTGGGGCCCGGGAGCAGCGCGTACGCGATGCCGATCAGCGGCAGAAGCGCTGCCGCCGGCAGGCCGGTGCGGGCCGCCACCCACCGCACGGCGACGATGACCGCGACGGCGGCGAGCACGAACAACAACATCGAATGGGTGCTCACCTGGTGACTTCCCCCTGGAGCGGCGTGAGGTGCGAGGTCCTTCGGGTCGACTGCCGGCTCGCGGCCGAGCCGGCCGGTCGTATCCGATCGGTGACACCCGTCGACGCCGTAAGGCCTGGCAGCGCAGCCTGCAGCAATCCCGAGCCTACCCGTTTGATCAACGCGCCGTTCAGCGGCGGTCCCGGGAGAGCGTGCGACCAGGGGAGGACGTCAGCGGTGGGGTGGTTGTACCGAGAGTTCGTGCTGGAAGACGTTCCGTGGGTCCCATCGGGCCTTGACCTGCTGCAGTCGCGGGTAGTTGGGGCCGTAGTAGAGGTCGGTCCAGGATCGGGATTCGGCGGCTCGTGGCCGCTGGTGTCGACCAGCGGCCACGAGCCTTCGCGTACGGCTGCTAACCGACGACCACGACACCGCCGTCCTGCACCGGTTGCAGGTGGGCCGGGTCGAGATCGTCGGGCGCACCCCGCCCACTGTCGTAGACGACCCGTCCGCCGTCGTTCTCCCAGATCCTGATCCGGAACCGGTCCACGTCGCGCCCGCCCGCCGCGTCGTCGGCGACCGTCACCTGGTACGAGTACCCGGACTGGCCATTCACCGTTCCCTCGCCGCGGTACTGGCCCACCGCGCCGGAGACGGTCAGGCGCTCGTTCGTCGTCCCGGCGAACGCGAAGTCGCGGTCCCGCAGCCGGAATGTGGTCTGCCCGAACGGGGTGGGCGAGCCCTTCACCAGGTCGGCGACGAAGGCGAATTCGCCCGTGCCGGTGGCGGTCAGGTCCGCGCTCCAGGATCCAGGTGGGGAGACGATCGCACCCGCACCGGCGACCGTGACATCAGCCGGGTCGTAGACCACGATCCGGATCGTCTGCTGCCCCAGCCCGCCGTCGCTGTCGGTGATGGTGAGGCGGGCGAGGTGCACACCGGGCCGCAGGTTGCCGGTGGCCACACAGACGCCCTCGTTGCGCGCCTCGGTGACCACGCCGGGGATCGCCGGCTCGGCATCGTCGACGTCCCAGTCCATCGTGCACCGGTGAGCGTCCGGGACGCCCGGGTCGGTGAACGTGGCCCGCACGCTGACCGGACCGGCCGCCCGCAACTCCTCGTCGAGCGCGATCGGGCTCACCTCGATCGGCGGGTTCGCCACGGTGACCGTCACGGTGTCGGTCGTGGTGCCGTGCCGGGCGTCGGTGGCGGTGAGTTCCAGCCGATAGGTGCCACCCCGGTTGGCCCGGAACGACGGCCTGCTGGCCGTCCCCTCCAGTTGCAGGCCGCTGCCGAGCCCGCCGCCGTTCGGCTCGGCGAGCACCGTCCAGGACAGGGTCACCGGGTCGCCGTCCGGGTCGGTGGTCCGGCTCGCGTCCAGGGTGACCACGTCGCCCTCGGTAGCTGTCCGGTCCGGCCCGGCGTCGGCGAGCGGTGGGCTGCCGGCGGTGAGCACCCGTCCCACGGTCACCTCCGTGCGCGCGGTGGCCTGGCCACCGTCGGCATCGGTGGCGGTGACGGTGATGAGGTGTCGTCCCTCGGTGAGCTGTCCGGGGGTGAGGGTGGCGCCCGCGCCGAGGTCGCCGTCGAGGCTGGACGCCCAGCGCACGGCGGAGCCGTCGAGGGTGCCCTGCTCCGGGTCGGCGGCCGACGCGGCCAGCGTCACCGTCTGCCCGACGGCGAAGAACGCGCCGCCGAGCGGGGCGGTGATCCGTACCGCCGGGGTCTTGCCGGCGACCGTGAGCGGCCCGCTGGTGGCCTCGGCGGTGTTGACCCCGTCGGTGGCCCGCACCCGCAGCCGGCCGGTGGCCGCACCGCCGGTGCCCGCGAGCAGCCCGGCATCGAGGGTGTACGACGTCCCGGTGACGCCGTTGGCCAGCACCCGCCAGTCGTCGGACCCGTCCGGGCTGTAGAGGACGCTCGCGGTGACCGGGCCGCCGTCGGCGTCGCCGGCCGTCCAGCGGAGCGTGACCGGCCCGGTGGCCGGCACCGGGTCGGGCGGTGCCTCGCCGGTCAGCGACACGGCGGGCCGGTTCGCCGACACCGCGAGGGCGGCGAGTTCCCGTCCCGTCCGGGTGTCCACCAGGGTTACCCGCCGGGTGTCGGGTGCGAAGTCCACCACCTCGTCGAAGGTGCGTGTCGCCCCGTGTTCGGTGCCTGCCGGTGGGGTGAACGCGTGCTCGACCAGGGTGGTGCCGGCGGCGTCGAGCAGCCGCAGCGCGTACGGGCCGGGGGTGGTCGCCGGGCGCTGGGTGATCCTGGCGACGCGCTGCCCGGTGAGGGTGGCGCCGGCGTCGTCGATGGTGCCGGACAGCGTCAGCAGGTCACCGGCCGCGCCCTGCTGGACGGGTGGGTTCTGCACACGGTCCCGCCACAGCTTCCACAGGTCGTCCGAGACCCACGTGGCCCGGCAGTAGCTCATCAGGTCCGCGACCGGCGGGCTGGTGTCCGGCGCCCAGACGATCCGGCGCGGGACGCCGAGTGAGGCGTCGCCGATGTCGTAGCCGGCGAAGGCTGGGTTTGCCAGGTCCGGCCCACCAATGGTGCCGCGCGGGTACGGGTACGGTCGTGGCCCATCTTCGTCGGTGCGGTCCTCGGTGCACTCCACGTGCCGGGCGCCGAGCAGGTGCCCCAGCTCGTGCTGGATCACGGTCGGACTGGTTGAACCCCCGACGGCAACCCAACCGGGGATGTCCTCGGCGACACCGCCCATCTGGGGCCGGTTCACCAGCACCAGGTGGTAGACGCCGGGTTCCCGCTCACCGGCCGTCGCCTGCTGGTAGCGACTCAGCACCGAGAACGCGTCCGACGCGTCGAGACGGTAGATGTCGTCGTTGATCCAGGAGTACGGGTGTTCGTCCCGGAACTCGGTACGGGTCACTTCCAACCGGCTCGTCGGTAGCGTGCGCCGCAGCAGCGACTCGGCCCGGTTCAGCTCGGCCTCGGCGGGCAGCACCCATTTGCCGTCGCGTTTGAAGCCGAAGCCGACCAGTTGGATCCGCACCGGGTTGGACGCCAGGAAACGCACCGTGCGCTCGTGGACGTTGTCCAGGTAGGTCGGCTCGGTGACCCGGCGGTCGGGGTTGACCTCGACCCGTAGCCGCACCTCGCCCTCGCTGGTCCAGTTCGTCGGCAGCTCGAACAGGAAGCCGCCGCCGAGCTGCCCGCGCCGCACCGTGCGGTCCGGAACCAGCGTCCGGCCAGGGTTGGCCGGCGAGATCGGTGGGCCCAGGGACGTTCCGTCGGGTCGGAACCCGTGCAGAGCGGCCGTCACCGCGGGCGTCGCGGCGTCGGTGCCGACGTACGCCCGGACCACGGTGCGGCGGTCGGCGACCAGGGCGACGGAGTTGCTCTGATCCTGGATCACCTGGGTCGCCTCCAGATCGGCGACGCTCAGGTTCGGTCCCGGTTCGGTGCAGGTGTTCAGGTAGACGCGCAGGCTGTTGTCGACCTCGTCGAGGACGACCACGTCGAGGGACTGGTTGTTGTCGAACCGGCCCACCGCCGCCTGCACCGGTCGCCTGCCGGCGGCCAGCACCGCAGGTTGCCCGAAGGTGCCGTCGCCGCGACCCGGGAAGACGTAGACGGCGCGGCTGGCGTAGCCGACCACCACCAGGTCCGGCCGGCCGTCCCGGTTGACGTCGGCGACGTCCACGTCGTGCGGGCCCTCCGGCCCCGGGGTCAGCGGCGCCAGGTCCACCGACGGCAACTCCTGATCGGCTGGCGGGGGCCCGCTGCCGCCGGCCGGGTCGTGGAAGCCACGCCACAGCCGGATCCGGTCCTCGCCGAGGATCGCGACGGCCGCGTCGAGCTGACCGTCCAGGTCGAAGTCGGCGATCGCGGGCTTCCACGCCTCGCCCAGGCCCTCGATTCTGGGTGCGGGGCTGAGCTTTCCGTCGCGGACCACCGAGGCCGTGCTCTGCGCATGGCTGCTGAACAGCAGGTCGGGTACCCCGTTACCGGTCAGGTCCCCGGCCGTGACGAAGTTGGGCTGGACGTACGTGGGCTGGTCGCCGAGCGTGAACCGGGAGTCGAAGCCGCCGTTGAGGTTGCGGAAGACCCGGACACGGTTGTCCTCCGGGTCGTCCGGTACCTCGGGGTCGAGGGCGGCGAGGTCCGGTAGCAGGTCACGGTCGAAATCGGCCACCGCCACGTCCGCGACGTTGCGGTCGAACAGCACACCACGGCCCGGCCCGAAGCTCGGGTCGGTGCCGGCGTTGCCCGACCACATGCCCACCCCGTCGGTGGTGGCGACGGCGTAGTCCGGTTTTTCGTCCCGGTTGAAGTAGCCGACGGCGATGTTGCGCGGCGTCCCCGGCGCTTGATAGACCTCCGGCGGTGCGCCCGGCCCTATCGATGTGCGGAATGTGCCGTTGCCGACCGCGATGAACTGGTGGACGTCGCCGTCGCCGCCCGCCGACGCGACGAGCAGGTCGTCGAAGCCGTTCAGGTTGGTGTCGGCGACCTCGACGTCACGCGGACCGGCGACCCCGGCGACCGCCGGCATCGCAGTGAACCCGAACGTCTCACAGCCGGAGGCGAGCGTCGCCCGCGCGTCGGGCGTACCGCCGGCTGCGGCCGGCGCGGCCGATGAGGCTGGCACCCCCACGGCCGAACCGAGCAGTACCACGGCCAGAGCCGCTGCCACCCGGCCGGCCAGCGGGCCGAACCATCGTGATCGCATCACTGCCACCTTTCCGTGCCCACGACGGCACGAGGCACGCCGTCAGACACGGTCGTCGTCTGGATGAGGAGTCCCGGCTGGGAACACCGGAAGATGGCTGACGGCGGGCACCGGCGCGAGCCGGGCGGCCGCGCGGCAGCACCGCCCGTCAGCCAAGAACGAGTCTCATCGATGGAATCGGCCGGGACCAGGGTCCGCTGTCCCGGACGGCCGAACAGCCCGCTCGATCTTTCGGTACGGACGCGAGGCAACCCCTGCCCGTCCGTCCACATCGGGCGGACGAGTCGGGAAGGCGATTGCGTCGGCGACGATCGGCAACGAGCGGAGGCTCGTCAGGTCAGTGGCGGCCGGGGGTGGCGTGCACAGGGTGGAGTCGCCTTCCTGACCCTGCTGGGACGGCGGCCGGGCACCGGGGGAGACGGGTCAGGAGGCGGCCAGTCGATCCAGCAGTTCGTTGAGCAGGGCCTGCTCCCCGGCTGACAGCCCGGCCGAATCTTGGTCGAGCAGTGTGCGCAGGGTCAGTGCGGTGCAGGCGCGGGTCATTGCCGGTTGGTCGGCCTCCGGGCTGTTCCGCAGGACACCGGCGAGTGCTGCTTCGCGGACGCGATCGGAGAGGTTCATGTCGCGCTGGTCGTCCGGCTGGGTGATGAGACTGAGAGTGGCCCCGATGTTGGCGGCCAGGATCTGCTCGGCCGCGTCGTCGGCCGGCACCTTGAGCAGCCCTTCCCGCGCGGCCGCGACCAGCAGGTCCCGCAGGATGGCATGTGCTGGTGCGGTGATGGTGCAGGGCTTACCGAGCTCGACCTGTCCGTACAACAGCGCGTAGAACGTCGGATGGTCCAGCCCGAACTGGACATGCCGGTCCCAGCCCTGGCGGATGGCGTCCACCGGATCGCCGGTGTCGCCGGAAGCCGGCGAGGGCCGGACGTACTGGGTGAAACCGTGGCCGATCACCGCGTCGACCAGACCCTGCTTGCTGCCGAAGTGGTGGTACAGAGTTGGTGCCTGCACTCCGGCGCGTTCGCAGACCGCTCGGGTCGACAGGGCGCGGTCGTCGGAGCTGGCCAGAAGTTCGGCTGCGGCCAGCAGGAGTCGGTCCCGGGTGTTTCCGGTCGATGCTCTACTGCCCATGGCGCTAGCATATTCGATGTAGCGCTACGTACCCAGCTGTAGCGGTATGGGTGGGTGGGGTGGTGGCTGAACTGGGCCCGGCAGTCTGTCACGACCCGGGGTTCTGGCGGAGGCGCCTGGTTGGACGCTACAGTTGCCACTGTAGCGATTGACGCTTTTTCGGTGCCCACGTTTCTGCTCGCTCACCGAGGGCAATCCTGCTCAGGGGTCCCGCCAGTCCGCACAGCCCATCCCGCGCCGCCGCACGGGTCGCCGACGACAACGTGAACGGCGCCACCCCGAAAGGTGCAATCAGGTGCGTGCAGGGTCCAGCCGGTGCACCTCGGAGGCTTCGGCCACGGCTCGGCGAGTGACGTCATGAGATGCACGTTCCCCCTCCGGCGGTCGAGCCTTGTTCGTGGCAGGCCCGTCCCACCACACCAACCGGCTCGAACGACCGCAGACGCGCAGCGGCAGCGGTGGGCGGTGGAGACGATGGCGGTGGCTCCACACGACCACCTGCTGGAGATCGGTTGCGGTCGAGGAACAGCCGTCGCGCTGGTCGCCGAACGACTCACCACCGGCAAGATCGTGGCCATCGACCGCGCGGCGACGATGGCGCGGCTCGCAACAGAACGGAACGCGAGCCACATCAGCGCCGGCCGGGCCGAGATACGACGTGCGGGGTTCGAGTCGGCCGATCTTGCGGCCTGTCACTTCACCAAGATTTTCGCAGTGAACGTCAGCCTGTTCTGGCTGGGCGCCGCGACAGAGCAGATCGAGCGGATCCGGGACCTGCTGGCTCCGGGGGGCGTTTTCTACGTCTTCGGTGAGCGGCCCACGTCTGCGAACGCCACGGGGAACGTCATGTCGACCGAACGTCTGCTCCGCGCACACGGGTTCCGCACGACAAGATCAATCGTGGCTCGCGGGCAGAGCCGCTTGTTCACCTGCGTCACCGGTACGCCGATCTGACGATCGATGATGGACGGCACGGTCGGTGGCTTCCGACGTGCCGCGTGGGTGTCGGAGCCCGGGTGGTGACCGGGCCCCGACACCCGCCGAGGGTTGTCAGGCGATGGGGAAGGAGCCGCCGTTCCCCTCCGCCTGGATTGGGTCGAACCAGCGGTTCAGCGGCGCGGCTTGGGTGCGATGCGTGGCAGGACGTACGGCGGTCCGGCGAAGATCAGGTCGGACTTGAGCTCGTGGTACGCCCGCTTGGGTTGGTAGCTCTCGTCGTAGATGGTGGCCATGCCCTGCGGCGGGTCGTTGAACCAGCCCGGCACCCACGAGTGCTTGTCGCTGAAGCCCCAGACGGTGTACGACAGGCAGCTGCGTACGGCGAGGCAGGCCTTCATCAGCACGCTGAAGTTGGCGGCCGACGCCTGCAACCGGGGGTTGATCTCCGCCGAGTTGCCGGCCTGGACCGCCTCGGTCATCTCGCTGCGGACGTCGACCTCGGTGAACGCGGTGGCGACACCGAGCGCGGCGAACTTCTTCAGTGCGGCGGTCACCTGGAGGGTGTCGTAGTTGCCGTACTGGGTGCCCAGGTGGCCCTGGGAGCCGACGCCGTCGATCGGGACGCCCTGAGCGAGCAGACCCTTGACCATGTCGTGGACGAACTGCGGCTTGTCGTCGGCCGGATTGCCGGAGCCGAACGCCTCGATGTTGTAGTCGTTGTAGAACAGCAGCGCCTTGGGATCGGCGGCGCGTGCCCAGCGGAACGCGTCGGCGATGTAGCCGGGCCCGAGGTTCTGCGCCCAGAAGCCCTTGTAGTGCAGGGTGGACGGGGTGTCCCACGGGTCGCTGACCGCCTCGTTGACCACGTCCCACTGCCAGATCTTGCCCTTGTACCGGCTGACGACGGTGGTGATGTGCCTGCGTAGCAGCTCGCGCAGCTCCTGCCTGCTGATGGAGCCGTCGGCGACGCCACTGGTCAGCCAGGCGGGCAGCTGGTTGTGCCAGACCAGCACGTGGCCGCGCACGCTCTGCCTGTTGCGCTTGGCGAACTCGACGAGCTGGTCTGCCGCGGCCCAGTCGTAGGCGCCGCGGGTGGGCTCCAGGCTCTCCCACTTCATCGCGTTCTCGGCGGTGACCGAGGAGAACTCGGAGGTGGTCAGCCGGCGGTACTGCGGGTCGCTGGTGTCGTTGAGGGCCGCCATGTCCACCGCGGTGCCGACCTGGAGGCCGTGGCGCAGGCCGAGAGCGGCCAGGCTCTGCGCGGTCGGATCGTAGGGCCGGTTCGCGGCGGCTGGCACCGTGTTCAAGGCCGCAACGGTCGCGACGGCGACAGCGCCGGCGGTCATCCACCGTCTTAGCTTCATCTGCCTTCCTTTCATATTGATCGACAAGAGTCGATCATGAAACAGAGGGTGCGGGGCCGGTGCTGATGATCTGGGGGTGGGGTCGACGCCGGGTGTCGAGCGGTCGGGCTGACCGTGGGTGGTGCCGGTAGCTCGGGGTGGAAACCGGAAAGCTGCTCGAAACATTATGGTTGTCGATGTCCCTCGTCAACCTCGAAAACTTCCGGAAATCAGTTGTGTGAGCTGCGAAGCCCTGATTGCGCCGATGCCGAAACTTTCGAAGGGTGGCGGCGCGGCGGCATAGCCGGCAACACGAGGTCGCCGGCTGTGCCGTACGTGGATGTGTCTGCGGGTTGCCCTAGGCGCGGACCACGGCATCGCGCCAGAGACGCGGCCTAACGTCGACGGGCAGGCGGCGACGTGGTTGCCGACCCCTGACGCCCCGACCGCTGCGGGCCGGTCGGCTGGGCATGCCAGCGGGCCAGCTCGTCGGCGGTGGCGACGCGTACCGGGTCGGGGTTGGCCCAGCTCCAGTTGGGGTGGGCCCGGTTGGTGAGAAGGACGAACACGAGCTTGCGGGTGGGGTCGACCAGCAGGGAGGTGCCGGTGAAGCCGGTATGCCCGAAGGTGGTCGGACGGCTGAGCCGACCCATGAACCAGGGCTGGTTGAGCACCACGCCGAGCCCGTGGTCGGCGGTGCGGTGCGGCCGTTCGGGGTCGACGGCGGGCAGTCCCGCGTTGGCGTTGGTGAGCATCCGGCGCACCGTGCTCTCGGCCAGGACCCGGCGCCCACCGTAGGTGCCGCCGTCGAGCAGGAGTTGACCGATGACGGCGACCTCCTGCGCGGTGCTGAAGATGCCGGCGTGCCCGGCGATGCCGCCGAGGTGGTTGGCGACGTCGTCGTGCACGACCCCGCGGAGAAGTCCGCGTGAGGAGCGGGCGTCGGTGGCGACCATCCGAGCGTCCCGTTCGGTGCTGCTGATCCAGGTGTTCGGGTTGAAGCCCGTCCACCGCAGGCCGAGCGGGTCGGTCAGGCCGGTCTTCAGTGCCTGGTCGAGGCGTTGGCCGGTGACCTTCTCGACAAGCTTGCCGGCGACCATCAGGCCGACGCTGGAGTAGCGGAACACCCGGCCGGGCACGCCGCCGCTGACCAGCGGGGTGGCCAGGACCGCCTTCCACTTCTCGGCGAGGGTGGGGTAGCCGGTGACGTTGGCGCCCACGGGCAGACCGCTGGTGTGTGCCAGGAGCATCGCCACGGTGACGGCCGACTTGCCGGTGCCGGTGAACTCGGGCAGGTAGCTCACCACTGGTGCGTCGAGGTCGAGGCGCCCCTGCTCGACCTGCTGCAGCACGAGGATGGCCGTGTAGACCTTCGTGATCGACGCGAGGTCGAAGATGGAGTCGGGACGCATCCGGACGCGCTGCGCGGCTGGCAGGAGCACCGGCCCGGCGCCGAAGCGAAGCGCCTCGCCGACGGTTGCCTGAGCGCTCGGCTGCCCGCCGGCGAGGGTGAGCGCCACCGCCCCCGCGTACGTGGGGTGCGAGGGGTTCTGGCTGGTGGGCTGCAGGTGGACGTTCAGGACGCCGGTCAGCCGCTGGCTGATCGTTCTCGAGGTGCGGGCCAGGGGACCGGTGGCCGCGGCGCCACCCTGTCCGGCTACGGGCTCAGCCGGGATCTGCCATGAGCCGGCCTGCCCGGTCGAGGGCTTCGACTGGCAGCCGGTGAGCGCCGCAGCGGCAGCGGAGAGTCCGAGGCCAAGCATCGAGCGTCGATCGATACGCACGGCAGGATCATGCCATCTCATCAGGCGTGACGACAGCACAGCTCTGCGACTGGCTGTTGTCCGTACCTCTGTCGATGGACGGACGGCCACGCGGTGCGTGGTTGGATGCGGGCATGGCTGAGTATCCGCAACTGCTGCACACGGTCATCGACACAACGGACGTCCGTGCCCTTGCCGAGTTCTATCGGCAGCTCCTGGGACTGCGGTACCGGCAGGGCGACGAACCTCCGGCGGATGGGGTTGCGGACGACGCGGACTGGCTCGTCCTCGTGGACGTGAACGGGGCCCGCAGGCTGGCGTTTCAGCAGGTGGAGCGTCTGGAGCGTACGACGTGGCCCAAGCATGACATTCCCATGCAGATGCACCTCGACTGCACAGTGTCCAGTTTCGAGGAGCTGCAGCGGCAGCGGGAGCGGGCCGAGTCGCTCGGGGCGCAGTTGCTGCTGGACCGGTCGGACCACGCGGACGAGCCGCTCTATGTCCTCGCCGACCTCTCGGGTCATCCGTTCTGCATCTTCGTCGGCTGATCCGCGGCTTTTTCGCCACGCGGTCGCCGCTGGCAGCATGTTTCGCTCGGATCAACCCGTTGACACGGCCGTGGTCTGCCCGGAACTATCAGCCACAGTCCAGCGGTCCCGCGTCGTCGGTCACGAGCCTTCATGACAACGATGTCAGGATCGATCGCAGCAGCCACGGTCCACTCTGCCCAGACGTTCGACGTACTCGACCCGGTTCGAGGCGAAAGGCCCTGTCCCCATGTCGCATTCCCCCCCTGTGCGCTCCTGGTCCCCTCGTCTGCTCGCCGCGACAACCGCAGTCCTGCTCCCGGTAGGGCTGCTCGTCGCCGCACCGCTGGCCAGCGCCGCGCCCCCCACGCCGCAGCCCGGCAACTTCAACTCCTCGTTCGAGTCGGCCGACCCGCAACCCGCCACGAGCACCGTGGAGGTCGGCCAGAACGGAAAGCCGATCCAGGCGAACCTCAGCGGATCGGTCACCACGCTGCCAGGAAGCCTGCTCGACCAGGTCAGCGCGGTAACCGCGAGCGCCGACAACCCGCCGAACGAGATCGCCGCGAACCTCAAGGACGACGACCCCGCGACAAAGTGGCTGGTGTTCGCCTCGACCGGCTGGGTGACCTACCGGCTGGCCGAGCCCGCGGCGGTCGTGCGGTACTCGCTGACCTCAGCGGACGACGCACCCGGCCGCGACCCCCGGGACTTCGTCGTGCAGGGATCGAACGACGGCAGTACCTGGACCGACCTGGACCAGCGCGCCGGCGAGACGTTCAGCGGGCGGTTCGCCACCAACATCTACAGCTTCACCAACACGACCGCCTACGGCTACTACCGGCTGAACGTCACCGCGAACTCCGGTGACCCCCTCGTGCAACTCGCCGACTGGAACATCAGCGACGGCTCGGACGTGCGGCCGCCGGCCACCCCCATGGTCAGCGAGGTCGGCGCCGGTCCGGACGGCGGCTACACCACGAAGCCGGAGGCCGGTTTCACCGGATTGGCCGCACTGCGGTACTCCGGTGGCGCCGAAGGCGACGGACGCTCGTACGGGACCAACAAGCTGTTCGACGTCGACATCCCGGTCGGGCCGAAGACCCGGCTGTCCTACAAGATCTTCCCTGAGTTCACCGGGAAGGACGGACGCTACCCGTCCACCTACGCGGCGGTTGACCTGCACTTCACCGACGGCAGCTACCTGAGCGGGCGTTCGCCCGTCGACCAGCACGGCTACGCGCTCACCGCAGCCGGACAGGGTGCGTCGAAGGTGCTCTACGCCGATCAGTGGAACGCGGTGCAGTCCGACATCGGCACCGTGGCAGCCGGCAAGACGATCGACCGGATCCTGCTCGCCTACGACAATCCGCAGGCCACCGGGCAGACCCGGTTCCAGGGCTGGCTCGACGACGTCGAGCTGACGGGCTCACCGGCGTCGATCGACGGCTCACGGCTAACCAACTACGTCGACACCCGGCGCGGGACCAACTCGACGGGCGGGTTCTCGCGCGGCAACAACCTGCCGATCACCTCGGTGCCGAACGGCTTCAACTTCTTCACGCCGGTGACCGACGCCACGTCCAACTCGTGGGAGTACCAGTACCACCGGGTCAACAACGCGGCCAACCTGCCGACCCTGCAGGGCCTCGCGATCTCTCACGAGCCCAGCCCGTGGATGGGTGACCGCAACCAGATGTCGGTCATGCCGGTGGCGGGCGACAGACCCCTCACCGGGACGCCCGCCAGCCGGGCGCTCGCCTTCAGCCACGAGGACGAGACGGCGCAGCCGGACCTCTACCGGGTCACGACGCAGAACGGTCTGACGGCGGAGATGTCGCCGACCGACCACGCCGGAATCATGCGGTTCACCTTCCCGCCCGGGCAGCCGACCGGAAGCCTCGTCTTCTACAACGGCACGTTCACCATCGGCGCGGACGGCACGTTCACCGGCTGGGTCGACAACGGAAGCGGCCTGTCGGCCGGCCGTACCCGGATGTTCGTGTCCGGCGCCTTCGACCGGGCGCCGACGGCGTCCTCGGCGACGTCCGCCACCTTCGACGTCACCGCGGACCGTCAGGTGACGATGCGCATCGCGACGTCGTTCCTCTCGGTCGACCAGGCCCGCCGGAATCTCGACCTGGAGGTCACCGGGAAGAGCTTCGACCAGGTCCACGCCGCCGCCACGGCGGCTTGGAAGGATCGACTCGGCCGGGTTGAGGTCCGGGGCGCGACCGAGGCGCAGTTGGTCACGATGTACTCGAACCTCTACCGGCTGAACCTGTACCCGAACTCGCAGTCGGAGAACACCGGCACCGCCGCCGCGCCGCGCTGGCAGTACGCGAGCCCGGTGTCGGCGCCGACCGGTACGTCGACCCCCACCCAGACCGGCGCGAAGATCGTCGACGGGCAGATCTACGTCAACAACGGCTTCTGGGACACCTACCGCACCGTGTGGCCCGCCTACGCGCTGCTCTACCCGGACGTCGCAGCCAAGATCTCTGACGGGTTCGTCCAGCACTACCGCGACGGCGGTTGGATCGCCCGCTGGTCGTCTCCCGGGTACGCCGACCTGATGACCGGCACCAGCGCCAACGTGGCACTGGCGCAGGCGTACCTCACCGGGGTCAAGCTGCCCGACCCGCTGGCGGCGTACGACGCGGCGGTCAAGGACGCGACCGTCGCGTCCGGGCGCAGCGAGGTCGGCCGTAAGGGCATCGAGACCTCGCTGTTCCTCGGCTACACGCCGACCTCCACCGGCGAGTCGGTGTCGTGGGCGCTGGAGGGCTTCATCAACGACTACGGCATCGGCAACATGGGTGCGGCCCTGGCCAAGGACCCGGCCACGCCGAAGTCGGAACGCGAGCGGCTCAAGGAGGAGTCGCGGTACTTCCTGGAGCGCGCCCGCAACTACGTCCACCTCTTCGATCCGAAGACGAAGCTCTTCCAGGGCCGCGACGCCGCCGGCAACTTCCTCGCCGGTGACCCATTGGACTGGGGTGGCGTCTACACCGAGACCAACGGGTGGAACTTCGCGTTCACCGCGCAGCAGGACGGCCAGGGACTGGTCAACCTGTACGGCGGCCAGAAGGCGCTGCGGGACAAGCTCGACGAGTTCTTCTCCACCCCGGAGAAGGCCGACCGTCCCGGCGGTTACGGCGGCACGATCCACGAGATGCTTGAGGCGCAGGCGGTGCGGATGGGTCAGCTCGGCATGAGCAACCAGCCGTCGCACCACATCCCGTACATGTACGACTTCGCGGGCGCGCCGGACAAGACGCAGGCGATCGTGCGGGAGATCCTGCAGCGCCTCTACGTCGGCAGCGAGATCGGCCAGGGCTACCTGGGCGACGAGGACAACGGCGAGATGTCGGCGTGGTACATCCTCAGTTCGCTGGGCATCTACCCTCTGCAGGCCGGGTCCGCCCAGTGGGCCATCGGCTCGCCGCAGTTCACCAAGATGACCGTCCACCGCACGAGCGGCGACATCGTCGTCAACGCGTCGAACAACAGCACGACGAACGTCTACGTGCAGAGCGTCAAGGTCAACGGTAAGAAGCAGCGCGAGGTGTCCCTCGACGTGTCCGCGCTCGCCAAGGGCGGCACGATCGACTTCCAGATGGGTCCCAAGCCGTCGTCCTGGGGCAGCGGCAAGAACGACGCGCCGCCGTCACTGACCAAGGGTGACGCCGCGCCCAAGCCGCTGCAGGACACCACCGGCCCCGGTCTCGGCACCGCGACCGCGAGTGACGGGCAGGACGCCTCGAAGCTGTTCGACGACTCGTCGACCACGCAGCTGACGTTCACCTCGGCCACGCCGCAGATCAGCTGGGCCTCCCGTGGTGGCAAGCAGAAGCCGAGGTACTACACCGTCACCTCCGGTGCGGCCGCGGGCGATCCGGCGGCCTGGCGACTGCAGGGCTCCAACGACGGCATCACCTGGAGCACCGTCGACTCCCGAAAGGACGAGGTGTTCCCGTGGCGTAACCAGACCCGTCCGTTCACGATCAGCGATCCGGGACGGTTCGCGCAGTTCCGCCTCGCCGTGACCAAGACCGTCGGCGCCGCGCAGACGAACCTCGCCGAGATCGAGTTGCTCGCCGGAGGCGACCTCGAACTCGGTGGCGGCGACATCTCGGTGACCGCCGCGGGCAGCGTGCACGCGACGTCCGGTGTGCCCGTGTCGGTGCCGTTGGCCTCCGTCACCGGGGGCACCGCCACCGGCTACCAGGCCACGATCGACTGGGGTGACGGCTCACCGGTCACCGAAGGAACCCTGACGCTGAGCTCTCGGGCCGTCTACAGCGTCAGTGGCGCGCACACCTACGCCACGCCGGGTCACCACCAGGCGAGCGTCACGGTGACCGACGGCACCGGCCAGAGCTCGGCGACGGTCGGCGTCGACGTGGCCTACGCGCCGAGTTCCGGGCTCACCGCGGCATTCGACACCGTCTGCATCGGCGACGAGGGCACCCTCGCGGCGAACTGCGACGCCAAGTCGTGGGCGTACTCGCGGGCGGCCCTGACGGCAGCCGGCGTGACCCAGGGCCAGCGGCACGAGGTGCCCGGAACGGCACTGACCTTCACGCTGCCGGTGATCCCGGCGGGTCAGCCGGACAACGCCACCGGTAACGGCAAGACGATCGTTCTGAACCTTCCGACCGACGCCAGGAGCATCTCGTTCATCGGCGCCGGCACGCAGGGCGACCAGAGCACCACCGGCACGGCGACGTTCAGCGACGGCAGCACCGCCAGCATCCCGATCCAGATGAGTGACTGGACGCTGGGCGGCAACGCCAACGGCACTCCGTCCTACAGCAACATCGTCGTCGCCAAGGCCGCGTACCGGCTGAGCGGTACGAGCCGGGACGGCGCGCAGCCGTTCCTGTTCGCCACCGCGCCGTACCAGATCCCGGCGGGCAAGACGCTCGTCTCGGTGACCCTCCCGACGCAGACCGGCAACCCCGGCTCGGAGGGCAGGATCCACGTGTTCGCCATCGCGGACGACGGCACGCCGGCCCCCGCGCTGGCGACCGTCGCCCCGAGTGACCAGACGGTCAACGCCGGTCAGGTCCTCTCGGCGAAGCTCGGCTCGGTCACCGGCGGCGTGCCCGGCACCCCGGGCTACCGCGCCCGCGTCCAGTGGGGTGACGGCACGATTCCGGGCGACGTCACGATCGACCAGTCCGGTGTGATGAGCGGACAGCACACCTACACGCAGGAGGGCACCTACACGGTGCACGTCACCGCGTGGGACACGTTGTCGAGCAGCACCGGGACGTTCACCGTGACCGTGGCACGTGGCGCCCGCCAGCCGGCGATCGCGGTGTCCGCGTCCGCCACCACTGGTGAAACGATCACCGTCAACGGCAGCGGGTTCGCTGCCGGTGAGCAGGTGACCGTGACTCTCGGCACCAGCCCGACACGGACCATGAAGGTCGCGGCCTCCGCGGCGGGAGCGGTCCGAGTCTCGGTCCCGACGTCCGATGACGCGCAGCCCGGCCGGTACTCCGTCACCGCCACCGGCGCGTCCTCGCGGACTCCGGCGACGGCCACCGTCCAGGTGACCGAGCAGCAGGAGGCGCCGAGGTATGCACCGGCAGCGGCGCTGACGACCACGGCGGGCCCGCGCGGCACCGCGATCACGGTCGACGGTTCCGGGTTCGCGCCGAACGAGGCGGTCACCATCAGCCTTGGTGACGGCCTCGCGGTCAGCACCGTGCGCGCGAATGGTGACGGCGTCATCTCTGGCGCGACCGTCAGCGTTCCCGGGGCGGCGAAGGCCGGCTCGACCCGGCGCCCTGCCTGCTCATGATCGACTCGACGTCGGCGATGGTGCGGTGCCCGGGGCCTGCGTGGTGAGCGCAGGTGGCATAGCGTGCCGGCATGGCGGCACTGGAACTCGTACCGATGACCGAGGAGCAGTACCTGCGGTATCGGCATCGAGCGGAAATCAGCTATGCGCACGACATCGCAGCTTCCGGCGCGGTGCCGTTGCCGGAGGCGCAGGAGAAGTCGCGCCAGGACTATGACCGACTTCTGCCCGGCGGCTTGGCGACGGAGGGTCATCATCTCTGGACCGCCTACGAGGTCGATGTCGAGATCGGCATGCTGTGGCTGCACCTCGAACGAAAGTCCGACGGTCTGCACGCTTTCGGCTACGACTTCCACGTGGAATCGGACCTGCGCCGCAAGGGCTACGGTCGAGCGATCATGCAGGCCGCGGAGCAGTTGTGCCGGGAGTGGGGCGTCGTGTCCGTGGGCTTGAGTGTCTTCGGTTTCAATTTCGGCGCCCGTGACCTGTACGAGCAGATGGGCTACGAGGTCACCGCGATTCAGATGCGTAAGCGTCTGTAGTCCGCGGACACCGCGCCGACCGGACGGGTCGAGCTGGAGCTGACTCTCCTCACAGTAACGATCAAGTAACGGGCGCGAACCTTTCCCGGGGGATGGCCTGTCTTGAAGGTCGTCGGCCCGTCAGGGCCAGGGGAGGCGTCGATGAAGCTGGTGTGGAGGCGGGCCCGCGAGGCACGGGGTCTGCTGGTGGCCGCGGTGATCGCCGCCCTGGTTGCCGTCGCGTTGGTCACCGGCCTGTCCGACTACAACCGCCGCGCGGTGGACGCCGGGCAGCGGGCGCTGGTGGCGGCCTCGCCGGCCGAGGAGCGCGGCCTGCTGGTCAATGGCTCCGGCGGGCGCGACGCCGCCGAGTTCGCCACCCGCGACAAGGCGGTCCGGGACCAGTTCGCCGACGGGCTCGCCGGCGTGCCGGTCACCGTTGCCGCAGCCCGGTACGGAACCGGCCGGGAGTTGACCGGCGACCTCGGGTCGGTGCCCCGTACCGGCGACGAACCGGTCTTCGCCAACCTGGCCACCCTCGAAGACCTGGCCGCGCACGCCGAGCTCACCAGCGGGGCGTGGCCCCGCCCCGGCGCGAACCCGATCCAGGTGAGCCTGCCGGAACGGGTCGCCACCGCGCTGGGCCTGACCACCGGCGAACCGATCCCGGTGCGCGACCGGTCCATCGAGCGGGCCAGCCAGGTGGTGCTCGCCGGCACCTGGCGGCCCCGCGATCCTGCCGAGGCGTACTGGCTGCTGGCCCCCGGGGTGGGTGCGGGCAGCGCCGGCTCGGCCACCTCGTACGGGCCGTTCGTGCTGGACCCGGCCGACTTCGCGGCCACCTTCCCGGGCTCGGTGTCGGCGTCCTGGCTGGCCGAACCGGACCTCGCGGGCGTCGACGCCGCCGACCTGCCCGCCGTGCGGACGGCCATGACGGCGGCCGCCACGGCGGTGCCCGAGGCCGCCAACCTGGGCGCGTCGGGGCAGACGCTGACCCGGATGGATCGGCTGCTGGACCGGATGGCCCGAGCCGACCTGGTGGGCCGCTCCGCGCTGGCCACCCCACTACTGCTCATCCTGGTGCTCGGCGGGTACGCGCTGGTGCTGGTCGCCGCCCTGCTGCACGAGGACCGCCGCGCGCAGACCGCGCTGCTGCGCGCCCGTGGCGCCGCCCGCCGGCAGTTGGCCGGCCTGGCCGCCCGCGAGGCGGCCCTGGTGGTCGCCCCGGCCGCCCTGCTCGGGCCACTGATCGCCGTGGAGGCGCTGCGGTACGTCCGGCCGGGCGGGGCGGCGGAACTCTCCACCGCCGGCGGCAACACCACCCTGGTCTGGGCGGCTGCCGCCGCCACCGCGGCCGGCTGCCTGGTGGCCATGGTCGCTCCGACGCTGCGCGGCTCCGGCACGTACGTGGCCGACATGGCCGCCCGGTCCCGGCCGAACCGGGCGGCGAGCGTCCAGCGGGCCAGCGTCGACCTGGTGCTGGTGGCGCTGGCCCTGCTCGCCTGGGTGCAACTGCGCCGGTACGCCTCTCCGCTGGCCGGCTCGGGTGGCCGGCTCGGGATCGACCCGCTGCTGATCGCCGCTCCGACGCTCGGCGTGCTGGCCGGCGCCGTGCTGGCGCTGCGGGTGCTTCCGCCGCTCACCCGGTTCGCCGAGCGGTTCGTCGACCGGCGTCCCTGGACGGCCACCATGTTGGGCATGTGGCAGGCTGGCCGACGTCCGCACGCTGGCCCGGTGCTGCTGCTCGCGCTCGCCGTCGGTGGCAGCACGCTGGCCTGGTCGCTGATCAGCACGGGGGAGCGGTCCCAGGCCGAGCAGGCCGGTCACACGGTCGGCGCCGACCTGCGGGTGACCGAGCGGGCGGGTTCCGGCCCGCCGACCCGGGTCGGTCAGCTCGCCGCCCTGCCGGGCGTGGAACGGGCGCTGCCGGTGTGGCGCGACGAGGTGCGGGTCGGCCGGAAGGACCTGCCGGTGACCGTGATCGGCCTCGACGCCGCCAGCGCCGCCGGCGTCGTACGGCTCGGCGACCAGCTGGCCGACGAGCCGGTGCCGCAGCTCTACCAGCAGATGGTGCGGGCCCGGGGTGCCCCCGCCGGCGTCGAACTGCCCGCCGACGCCCGCGAGATCACCGGCACGGTCCGTACCCCGGTGGAGGGGGCAACCCGGCCGCTCCAGATCGCGGTGACGCTGCTGGTCACCAGCTCCGACGGGCTCGCCCTGCGGCTCCCGGTGGCCGACGCCGACAGCGACGGCCGGATCACCCCGTTCACCGTGCGACTGCCCGACGTCGACGGGGCACGGCTGCGGCTGGCCGGCTTCGAAGCCGACGGCGGGCCGGCGGTCGGCACGTCCTACCGGCTCCAGGTGGACGGGTTGACGGTGGTCGGTGCGGACGGCACCACCCGGCCCGCCGGACTGACCGGTGACTGGGTCATGGTGGCCGGCGACGAGCGACCCTCGCCGGTGCGGACCACCGCCACCGGGTTCTCCGAATTCCACCCGGTGGCGTTGATTCCCGGCGGGCAGTTCGCCTACCAGCCGGACACCCGGTTCGCCATCGTGCCCGCCGGGCAGAGCCCAGCCATACCGGTGCTGATGACCCCGCAGGTACGCGACACGCTGAGCCTCGGCATCGGCGACACCATCAACCTGACGCTGTCCGGAGCGACGCTGCCGGTCAAGCTGGTCGGTGAGGTGACCGCCGTGCCGGCCACCACCGGTGAGGGCATCCTGCTGGACCTGCCCGCTGCGGTCGACGCGCTGATTCGAAGCGGCGGCGTCGTGCGACCAGTGCCGGAGTGGTGGATCGGCACCGACGACGCGACGGCCGCCGCCCGCGCCGCCAGCGAGTTGCCCGCTGTCACCGTGCTCGCCCGCGAGGCGGTGATCGAGTCGTCCGCCGAGGACCCGTACTGGCGCGGGTCGCGTACCGGAATGCTCGCCGCGGCCCTCGGTGCGGTGCTGCTCGCCCTGGTCGGCCTCATGGTCGACGTCTGGGCCACCGCCCGGCGCCGGCTGAGTGAGTTCGCGGTGCTGCACACCCTCGGCGCCACGCCCCGGCTGCTGGCCCGGGCGTTGCTGGCCGAACAGACCTTCCTGGCCGGCATCGGCGTGGGGGTCGGGCTGCTGCTCGGCGCCGCGGTGGGGGCAACCATGGCTCCGCTGGTCATCCTCACCCCGGCCGCCGGCCGGCCGGTGCCCCCGGCGACGTTCGAGCTGCCCTGGGTGCCGATCGGCGCGACAGCGGTCGGCCTGCTGCTGGCGGCGCTCGCCTTCAGCGCGTTCATCGCCACCGGCATCCGGCAGCGGGTGGCGGCGGTGCAGTTGCGGATCGGGGGAGAACGATGAGCGGGCGCGACGTGCGACCCGGTGACCGGGCGCGACGGGGGAGTACCCGATGAGCATCGGTGCGGCCGTCCGGCGAGTCCGGGCGTACGGCGGGCAGTTCCTGCTCCTGGCGGTGCTGACGCTGGTGGTCACGCTGCTGGTCAGCGGCGTGCCCCGGCTCGTCAACCGGCTCGCCGAACAGGGCCTGCGGGCGCAGTTGACCAGCGAGCCGGCCGCGCGCCGGGACATCTCGTACACCTCCGGGGTAATGACCGCCCCGTCCACGAAAATCATGGGCGACGCCCGCAGGCAGTTCGAGGCCATGGCCGAGAAGATGCCGGCGCCGGTGCGCTCGGCGGTGGCCGAGCGGTGGTACAGCGTGGACGCCGCGCCGACCCGAGTGGTCGGCCCCGACCTGAAGGCACGCAACCTGCTGGTCGACCTGGGCCTGCGTGCCATGCCTGGCGTCCAGGATGCCGGCACCCTCGTCGAGGGGACGTGGCCGAACGAGACGTACGTCCCCGACCGGCCGACCGAGGTGGCGCTCGACGCCGACGTGGCCCGCAAGCTGAACCTGCGGGCCGGCAGCCAACTGCAGATCGGCACACCCACCAAGACCGGTATCACCGACCCGGCACCAATGGTGGTGGTCGGGCTGTTCCGCCCCGTCGACCGCGCGGGCGGCATCTGGGACGCGCTGCCATCGCTGCTGCAGGTCATCAGTCCGCGCGGGGACGGCGAACCGTTCATCGCCGTGGGTGTGGTTGCCGAGGTGACCATCGACAAGCGGGCCGCGGCTGGTTGGCCGGTGCGTTCCGACTGGCGTTACCGGCTCGGCATCGACCGGATCGACGCGCGTCAGCTCGACCAGTTGATCGACGGCCTGCAACAGCTGCAACGCGAAGCCGATCCGAATCTCACGCTGATCCAGGGCGCCGACATTCCGCTGCGCGCGTTCGCCGCACAGGTGGACGCCGCCCGGACCCTGCTGGCGGTGATCTCGGCCGGGGTGCTCGCCACCCTGGCCGGGCTCGTCGTACTCGCGGCGATCCTCGCCGCCCGGCGCCGCCGCTCGGAGTTCGCCCTGCTGCGCGCCCGTGGTGGCGCGGCCACCACGGGCGCCCGGCGCAGCCTCGCCGAGTCGCTGCTGGTGGTACCGGTCGCCGCCGTCCTGGGCTGGTGGCTGGGCACCCTGGTCCCCGGCACCCCAGACCCGACCGCGCCGTACGTCATCGCGGCGGCCGTGCTGGTCACCCTGGCACTGCCGATGGCCACGCTGGCCGTGCCGGCCGGCGGGGCCGCCCGCCGGGACCTGATCCGGGTACGGCCCTCGGCCCGCCAGCTCACCGTCGAGGTCTTCCTGCTGCTGTTGGCCGGACTTGCCACGGTGCTGCTGCGCCGGCGCGGACTCACCCTCGGCGAGGTGGACCCGTTGCTGGTGTCGGTGCCCGTGCTGTTCGCGATCGCCGCGGCAGTGCTCGCGCTGCGCGCGTACCCCTGGCCGTTGTTGTTGGTCAGCCGGCTGGCCGCGCGGACCCGGGGCAGTGTGACCTTCCTCGGCACCGCGCGGGCCGGCCGGTCCGCCGTCGCCGCCCCACTGGTCGTCGTGGTGCTGGCGATCGGGACCGCGGCGTTCTGCGCGGTGGTCGCCGCCGGCGTCGACGCGAGCCGGGACCGGGCCGCCGAGCAGGCGGTCCCGGCCGACGCGCTGATCCGGGGTGAACGGTTCGCCCCGGACACCATCGATGAGTTGGGCCGCCTGCCCGGGGTACGGGCCGCAACCCGGGTGCTGAACGAGCCGGCTGACCGGCTGGCTGCCGACGAGATCGGCACCGACGCCCGGATCGGGCAGGTGGCCGTGCTGTTGGTCGACGCCCCGGGGTTGGCCACGGTGACGCGGGAGTCCGGTGTGGACCTGCCGATGTCACCCGCGCTGCTCACCGCCCGGGCCGAACCGGGGCCGCTGCCCGCGGTCGTCTCCCCGGCGATCGCCGCTGACCTGGCCCGCGCCGGGCTGGACGGTTCCGCCTTCGCTTCCGTGCAGGGCCAGCGGTACGAGTTCCGAGTGGCCGACACCGCCGAGAGCTTCCCGCTGCTGCCGGAGAACAGCAGCCGGTTCGTCATCCTGCCCTGGCAGGCGCTGCCCGAGCGGAACACCACGCCCGTACCGACCAGCGTGCTGGTCGCCGGGGACCGGCTGGACGCGGAGGTGCTGCGCCAGGCCGGTGACCAGGGACAGCTGCGCTACCAGCAGACAGGGGCGGTGACTGGTCGGGAACGGCCGAGCGGGGTGACGGTCTCCACCCGGGCGGACGTCCGACAGGAGTTGGCTGACGGCGGGGCGAACGGGGTGCTGGCCTTCGGGTTCGTGGCCGGCGCCATCGGTGGCACCGTGCTCGGGTTGCTGGCCATCGCGTTCACCGTGCTGGCCGGCGCGCGGGCCCGGGGCCAGGTGCTGTCCCGGCTGCGCACCCTCGGCCTGTCCCGTCGGCAGTGGCGGGGGCTGCTGCTGGTCGAGCTGACCCCGCTGGTCGGGGTGTCGGTGCTGACCGGCGCGCTGGTCGGGGCGCTGCTGCCCCTCCTGCTCAACCCGGTGCTCGGCCTGTCCGCGTTCACCAGTGGTGTCCCGGTCCGGGTGGCCTTCGAGCCCGGTCTGGTCGCCGCCGTGCTCGCGCTCGGGGCGGTCGCCCTCGGCTTCGCGGTCGCCGTCGAGGCCATGAACAACCGCCGGCTGCGCCTCGGTGAGGTGCTCCGGCTCGGAGAGGAGAGCTGAGATGACCGCTACTGCCCAGATTCCCGTGGCGCCCGACCTGGCCGCCCTGCAACAGCGGGCCGCGCAGCGTGCCGCCGAGCGGGCCGGCGGCCAGGACCGGCTGCGCGGGCACATCGTCTGCGACGGCCTCGTGCGCATCTTCAAGACCGAGGGGGTGGAGGTGGTCGCCCTGCAGGGGCTCGACCTGGTCATCGACCGGGGTGAGCTGGTCGCGATCGTGGGCGCCTCCGGCTCGGGCAAGTCGACGCTGCTCAACATTCTGTCCGGCCTGGACACCCCGACCGCCGGCATCGCCCGGGTGGCCGACTACGACCTGCTCTCGCTGTCCGCCAAGCGGCGGCTGAGCTACCGGCGGGAGCTGGTCGGGTTCGTCTGGCAGCAGACCGGCCGCAACCTGCTGCCGTACCTCACGGCGCTGGAGAACGTCGAGCTGCCGATGCAGTTGGCCGGCAAGCGCTCCCGGCGGGCACGCCGGGAGCGGGCCCGGGAGCTGCTCGACCTGGTCGGCGTGGGCTACTGCGCGGATCGGCGGCCGGGGCAGCTCAGCGGCGGCGAGCAGCAGCGGTGCGCGGTGGCGGTGGCGGTGGCGAACGACCCGGAGGTGCTCTTCGCTGACGAGCCGACCGGCGAGTTGGACGAGGCGACCGGTGCGGAGGTCTTCGCGGCGCTGCGCACCATCAACGCCGAGCTGGGCGTGACCATCGTGGTGGTCACCCACGACCAAGCCGTGGCCACGCAGGTCCGCCGGACCGTCGCGATCCGCGACGGCCGGACCGCCTCCGAGGTACGCCGGACCGCGCGGGTCGGCGCGGACGGCAGCACCGAACTGGTCAGCGAGGAGTACGCGGTGCTGGACCGGAACGGTCGGATGCAGCTGCCGGCCGCCTTCGTCGACGCGTTGGCGATGCGGGAGCGGGTCCGGCTCGATCTCGAGCCGGACCATGTGCAGGTACGGCCCGGTGACCGGGCCTCGGATGGGCAGGAGGGGCGGGCGTGAGCCGTCGGGACATGGTGGTTACCGGCCCAGCCGGGGCTGGCGGGCTGGCCCAGGCTGGGGCGGTCCCCGGTGAGGTGGTCCGGGTCAGCGGCGTGAGCCGGACCTTCGGCCGGGGCGAGCACGCCGTGCACGCGGTGCGGGACGTCTCGTTGAGCGCCAACCGCGGCGAGTTGGTCGCCATCCGGGGCCGCTCCGGCGCCGGCAAGACCACGCTGCTGAACCTGATCGGCGGGCTGGACCGGCCGGACAGCGGCCAGGTGGTGGTGGCCGGGCACGAGGTGACCGCGGCCGGCGAGGCCGAGCTGCTGAAGCTGCGCCGGGGCACCGTCGGGTTCGTGTTCCAGACGTTCGGGCTGGTGCCGATCCTCTCCGCCGCCGAGAATGTGGGCGTGCCACTGCGGCTGGCCCAGGTGCCGGCGGCCGAGCGGGAACAGCGGGTCGCGGTGTTGCTGGAGCTTGTCGGCCTGGGCGGGCACGCGGCGCAGCGCCCGTACGAGCTCTCCGGCGGGCAGCAGCAGCGGGTCGCGGTGGCCCGCGCACTGGCCAATGAGCCGGACCTGCTCATCGCCGACGAGCCAACCGGCCAGCTCGACTCGGAGACCGGTCGGTCCATCATGGATCTGCTGCGCGCGGTGGTGCACGCCCGAGGCATGACGGCGCTGGTGGCCACGCACGACCCCGCCCTGATCGACCTCGCCGACCGGGTGCTCAACCTGCGCGACGGCCGCCTGGTCGACGGCTGACCGCTGCCCTCGACCCATGCGCGTGGGCCGTTGGCCGTGAGCGGTGGGCGGTGCGCGTGGGGCCGTGGGCGGTGAGCCGTGAGCCGTGGGCCGTGGGCCGTGAGCCGTGAGCCGTGGGCGGTGGGCGGTGGGTCGTGGGCCGTGGGCCGTGGGCCGTGAGCACCGTGGGCTACGGGCTCGGCGAGAGGCGACCGGCAGGGGCATGTTCGCTCCCTGTCGAGCTGCCCCAGATATGGACCGCGGAAGGCGCGGGCACGGAAGGCGTGGGCACGGAAGGCGTGGGCACGGAAGGCGTGGGCACGGAAGGCGTGGGCACTGGAGCCCAGGTGAGGGAGCCTGGGTGGGGCGCCGCCGTCGGCTTGTTCGCAGTTCCGGATGTGGGTCACGGGGTGGTGCGGGAGTGTGGAAGCTCGCCGTCGATGCGGTTCGCTGCCCCAGATCTGGGGCAGCTCGACAGGCGTCGAGGGGCACCTGGGGACCTCGGGGCGTGATGGGGCCAGAGGCAGCCGAGGGGCCGACGCCACCGACGGGCTGGCGTCACCGACGGGTCGACGTCATCGACGGGCTGGCGTCATCGACGGGCGACGTCACCGGCGGGCTGGCGTCACCGGCGGGCCGACGTCACCGGCGGGCTGGCGTCACCGGCGGGCCGACGCCACCGACGGGCTGGCATCACCGGCGGGCCGAGGTCTCCGACGGGTCGACGTCATCGACGGGCTGGCGCCGTCGGCGGGCGGTCAGAGGGCGAGCTTCATGCCCTCGTGGCTCGCCACGAAACCGAGGCCCAGGTAGAAGCGGTGTGCATCCTGGCGGGCCTTGTCCGTGGTGAGCTGCACCAGCGCACAGCCGCGCTGCCGGGCCTGGTCGATGGCCCAGGTCATCAGCTTCCGGCCCAGCCCCTGGCCGCGCCGGTCGGACCGGACCCGGACCGACTCGATCAGGGACCGCTCGGCGCCGTGCCGGCCGAGCCCGGGGATGTAGGTGATCTGGAGGCAGCCGACCAGCTCGCCGCCCTGCTCGGCGACGATCAGCTGGTTGCGCGGGTCGGCGCTGATGTCCGCGAACGCCCGCTCGTACGCCTCGTCGACCTCGGTGAGGTCGCGGGCCTTGCCGAGGACGTCGTCGGCGAGCAGGGCGATGACGGCGGGCAGGTCGGCCCGTACCGCCTCGCGGTAGATCATGTCGGTCATGCCGCTGAGCCTGGCACAGTGACGTCGGCGGATGGGTCGGTGCCGCTTGCCGGGAGGGGGCAGCATAGGGCGGCATGGACCTTCTGTTCCTGCCGTTCCGGTGGATCTACCGGGCGTTGGTGTGGTTCGCGAACTCACCCCGCACGCTGATCACGTCGTACCTGCTGATGATCGTGGTGGCGGGGGTCATCTACGGCGAGGTCGAGCAGCGCAGCCCGGCCGACGCCGTCTGGTGGGCGGTGGTGACCGCGTCCACCGTCGGGTACGGCGACATCTCGCCGACCACCTGGGCGGGCCGGACGCTCGCCGCGCTGCTCATCTCGACCATGGTGTTGCTGGTGATCCCGCTGATCACCGCGCACTTCGCCAGCCGGCTCATCGTCGATGACGACGCCTTCGTGCACGAGGAGCAGGAGCAGCTCAAGACCGACGTGCGGCGGATGCGGGCGCTGCTGGAGGAGATGGCCGCCCGGCAGGGCATCGAGCTGCCGCCGCTGCCGCCGACCCGGCCGGTCACCGAGCCGGGCAGCGTAGCCCGTCCCTGGGGACGGTCAGGTCGATCAGGTAGGCGTCCACCGCCGCGGTGATGCAGGAGGTCTGCGGGTAGGCGGTGTGCCCCTCGCCTTCCCAGGTGAGCACCCGACCGACGCCCAGCATCGAGGCGAGCCGGGGGGTCTGCTCGTAGGGCGTCGCAGGATCGCCGGTGGTGCCGACCACCACGATGGGCGGCGCGCCGTTGGCCCGGCCGGTCGGGTACGGGTCCCGCCCGCCCGGCCACTCGACGCAGCTCAGCATGCCGACCGCCAGCGCCGGCCCGAACAGCGGGTACTTCGTGCGCCACTGTGACTGCAACTGGCGGATCTGGGCCCGGCTCGGCTTCTCCGTCTCGTCGGCGCAGTTGATGGCGAGGTTGGCGTCGAACAGGTTCGAGTAGTGCCCGTCGCTCTCCCGCCCCGCGTACGCGTCGGCGAGCCGGAACACGTCCTTCGGGTCACCCTCGGCCAGCCGGTCGATCGCACGGGCCAGCTCCTGCCAGCCGGACTCGGTGTAGAGCGAGGAGATGACCGCGTAGAAGACCCAGCCGGGAGTCGCCTCCCGCCCGTCGTCGCCGCGGACCGGCGAGACCCTGGCCTTGTCGATGGCCGTGGTGACGGCGGCGCGCGCGTCCGGTGCGATCGGGCAGCGGTCGGCGGTCGCGGCGCACCAGCGGGTGAAGTTGTCGAAGGCCCGCTCGAAGCCGCGGGCCTGGCTCTCCGAGCCGGCCACCAGCCGCTGCTGAGGGTCGACCGCGCCGTCGAGCACCAGCGCCCGCACCCGCTGCGGGTAGAGCTGGGCGTAGACGGCGCCGAGCAGGGTGCCGTACGAGTAGCCCAGGTAGGTGAGCTTGTCGTCGCCGACGGCGGCGCGGACCGCGTCCATGTCCCGGGCGGCCTGCTCGCTGCCGTACAGCGGCAACTGGTCGCCGTACCGGTCGCCGCAGCCCCGCCCGATCCGCTGGCTCAGCCCCACGAAGCCGTCGAACGCCGACTGGCTGGTCGGATCCGGGTCGTAGCCGAAGCTGGCGTCCAGGTCGGCGTCGGAGATGCACTTGACCGGGCTGGACCGGGCCACCCCGCGCGGGTCGAAGCCGACGATGTCGAAGCGTTCGGTGATCGTGGTGGGCAGCCCACCGAACTGGGTGCCGAAGGAGAGGTAGACGGCGGTGTCGACGCCGGAGCCACCGGGACCACCCGGGTTGATCACCAGCGAGCCGATCCGGTCCCGTTGCTTGGTGGACCGGGCGCGCAGCAGGGCGATCTCGAAGGTCTGCCCCGCGCCCGGGCCGGCGGTCGCCCCGCCGCCGGTGCCCCAGTCGCGCGGGACGGCGATCCGGGTGCACTCGTAGCGCATGTCCGGTGCGCCCCGCCCGACCAACTCGTCGGCCACCTCCGGGCAGGCTCGCCAGGTCGGGGAGTTGCCGGTTGGCGCCGCCTCGCCCTCCACCTCGGTGCGTGGCGCGAACGCCGGCAGGGTGCAGCCGGCGGTGAGCAGCGCGGCCACGGCGAAGCCGGCGAGAGTGCGACGAACCCGGCGACTGGTCGCCATTCGAGGCCGGTCGGCGGTGCGGGTCACGTGGTCCTCCGGAGTCGAGTCGACGGCCAGGCTACGCGGGACCGGTGGCGGCCCGGTCCACGGTGGCCGCCGGGTCGCCGCGCAGCACCTGGTCCACATCGAAGCGGATCGGGCGCTCGAGCTGGTCGTAGCGGCAGGAGCGAGGATCGCGGTCCGGCCGCCACCGGACGAACTGGGCGGTGTGCCGGAACCGTTCGCCCTCCATCGCGTCGTAACCCACCTCGACCACCAGCTCCGGGCGCAGCGGCTCCCACTCCAGGTTCTTCGTGCCGGTCCACCGGCTCACCCCGCCCGGGATGCGCTGGCCGCGCTCGTGGTCACCGTGCACCCACGGGTGCTCGCCGCCGGTGTCCCGGTAGGGCGCCAGCTCGTCGAGCAGCTCGGCCCGCCGGGCCATGCTGAACGAGGCGCTCACCCCCACGTGGTGCAGCACCCCCGCGTCGTCGTAGAGGCCGAGCAGCAGCGAGCCGACCACCGGGCCGGACTTGTGCCAGCGGAAGCCGGCCACCACCGCGTCCGCGGTGCGGGCGTGCTTGACCTTGAACATCAGCCGCTTACCCGGCTCGTACGGCAGGTCGGCCGGCTTGACGATCAGCCCGTCCAGCCCGGCGCCCTCGAAGACGTCGAACCACCGGCGGGCGGTCTCCGGGTCGGTGGTCACCTGGGTGACGTGCACGGGCGGGCGCACCTTGGACAGCGCCTCCACCAACCGCTCCCGGCGGCGCGGGTAGGGCTGGTCGACCAGGGCCTCGTCGCCGATGGCCAGCAGGTCGAAGGCGACGAAGTCGGCCGGGGTGGTCTCGGCCAGCAGCTTCACCCGGGACGCGGCCGGGTGGATGCGCTGGGCCAGCAGCTCGAAATCCAGCCGGGGCTGGCCGCCCGGGCCGTCCCGCCGGATCACGATCAGCTCCCCGTCGACCACGCACCGCTCGGGTAGCTGTCGGCGGGCCTGTTCGACCACCTCGGGGAAGTAGCGGGTCATCGACTTGCCGCCGCGGCTGGCCAGCTCCACCTCGTCGCCGTCGCGGAACACGATGCACCGGAACCCGTCCCACTTGGGCTCGTAGGTCACCCCGGGCGCGGTGGGCAGCTTGGGGACGCTCTTGGCCAGCATCGGCTCGACCGGAGGGTTGATCGGCAGGTCCACGGCGACCAGTCAATCAGACGGTGCCGACAGTCGTGAGGCAGATCACCGTGGGTGCCGGGGTGGCGTGTCCGCCCGCGCGCCGCTCGTCCCGACCGGGCGAATCAGATAGCCGCAGGTCAGAGCTAGTTTCGCGAGGTGTCCGAGTGGGTCTGTGACTGCTGCGGGCGGTGGCGGGTGAGCGTCGAGCTGATCCGGGGCCGCTACCGGTACCGGCTGGTCCGTCGCTACCCGGAGCAGTTCGGCGGCGGCAAGAACGTGCTCGGCGAGGTCGGGTCGGTGCCGGAGTTGGCGGAGCTGCTGCGTCGGCGTACCCCGCTCACCCTGGCCGACCTGCGCGAAGCCGCCTGATTCCCGGCGGCGCTTCCGCAGCATGGCCGGCCAGTGGTTGCCCGGGTCACCATCCGTCGGGCAGCCTCGTCTCCATGACGCGGTGTCGCCGGGCGGCGCCGCCGGGGAGGAGACGCGATGCGGTTCGAAGCCGGTACGGAGATCGCCGCCGACGCCCAGCGGGTGTGGGCGGTGCTGATCGACGTACAGCGGTGGCCCGAGTGGACGGCCTCGGTGAGCCAGATCGAACGGGGAGAGCCGGGGCCGCTCACCGTCGGCGCGACCGCGCGGTTGACGCAGCCGAAGCTGCGGCCGGCGGTGTGGCGGGTCACCGAGCTGACCGAGGGGCGCGACTTCACCTGGGTCTCCGAGGCCCCCGGCGTGCGGACCCGGGCGGAGCACCGGTTGCTGCCGCTGCCCGACGGGCGTACCCGGGTCGAGCTGGCCATCGCGCAGTCCGGGCCGCTGGCCGGGCCGGTCGGCTGGCTGTACGGCGGTCTGCTCCGCCGCTACCTGCGACTGGAGGCCGACGGGCTCAAGCGTCGGAGCGAGCTGGGCTGACCGCCGGCTTGTCCAGTACGGCCAACCGGATGCCGTTCGGGTCCGGCCGGTGCGCCACGATCCGGTAGCCGTGCCGTTGGTACAGCCGAACGTTGCGGGCGCTGTCCGCGCCGGTGAACAGGGTGAACAGGGCCACCGAGGGCGGGCAGGCGGCCTCGATCGCGGCGAGCAGCCGACCCCCGACGCCCCGCCCCTGCTGGTCCGGGGCGACCGACAGCCGCCCGACGTGCGCGGTGTCCCCGTCGAGGTGGGCCCGCACGGAGCCGACCAGCCGGTGCCCCAGCCGGGCGGCGAGCACGGTGGTCGGACCGGTCAGCACCGCCCTGACCTCGTCCAGTGTCTCGGTCAACGGCGGCAGGAACGGATCGGTGTAGTGCTGCGCCTCGGTCAGGTACGCGGCGCGCTGCACGGTGAGGATCTCGCCGGCGTCCGCGACACCGGCCGGGACGATGCTCGCCTCGACGCTCATCCGGGCAGCACACCACAGCCGCCGCCGTCCTCGACCGGCGGCCCGGCCGGCCGGCCGTACCCTGACGCGTGTCCGGACGAGGTCGAGGGGGAGCGGTGGCCGAGCTGACGTACCCGGAGGTGGGCCGGACCCGGCACGGGTCGCTGCCCGGCGGGTACCACCACCTGCGCCACCGGTACCCGCTGCCGGCCGGCTGTTTCGAGGTCGCGGCCGACGCGGTGCTGAGCTGGCGGCTGCACCGCGCCGCCGGGGTCCGGATGCGCACCGACGCCCCGCGCGCCACCGAGGGCGTGCTGGTGACAGCCGGCCTGGGTGTCGGTCCGGCCCGCATCTGGGGGCCCTGCCGGGTGGTCTGGAGCGATGAGTCGCCGGGTCTCGCCGGCTTCGGCTACGGCACCCTGCCCGGGCATCCGGAGCGCGGCGAGGAGGCGTTCGCGGTCAGCCGCGACGACGCTGGCGCGGTCTGGTTCGAGGTGCGGGCGTTCAGCCGCCCGGACCGCTGGTTGACCCGCGCCGCAGGCCCGGCTGTGCAGGCCGTGCAGCACACGTACGCCTGGTGGCTCGGCCGCACCCTGCGCCGGCTCTGCGCGGGCCGCTGACCAGCGTTTCGCCGGCCGCTCAGAACCGCCGGCTGCTCAGAACCGGGCGAACGAGCGGATCGGGGCGCGAGGACCGTACTTCGGTGCCTGGATGCCGGCGGCCTCCAGCAGCAGGCACACCCGGCCCCGGTGGCCCCGGAACGGCTCCAGCAGGGCCAGCATCCGAGCGTCGTCACCCCGTGGCTCGCCGGCGAGTGCCCAGGCCACCGTGTTCGGGATGTGGTAGTCGCCGACGCTGACCGCGTCCGGGTCGCCGTAGGCGGTCCGGACCACCTCGGCGGCGGTCCACGGCCCGATGCCGGCGACGGCGGTCAGCCGGCGGGTGGCCTCGGCGGCGTCGGCGGAGCGCTCCAACCGGTCGGCGAGCGCGGCGACGCGGCGCAGCGTGTCGGCGCGGCGCTGCTCGACCCCGAACGGGTGGAACACCCAGTACGGGGTGGCGGCCACCGCGGCGGCCTCGGGCGGCAGCAGCAGCGGTTGCAGCGGACCGGGCGCCGGCTCGCGGAAGTGCCGCACGGTCGCCGAGTACGCCCGGTACGCCTCCTTGCCGGTGACCTTCTGCTCGAAGACCGCGCGCAGTAGCCGGGGGAAGACCTGCCCGGTGGCCGGCATCCGCAGCCCGCGATGCTCCCGGGCCAGCCGAGCGACCAGGGGGTGCGCCGCGGCCAGCTCGGCGAACCCGGTCAGGTCGTCGCGGAGCCCCGCGATCGCGTCCGCGCGGGCCAGCACGTGCTCGGCACCCGGCCCGTAGCCCTCGGCCACCAGCTCGCCGCCGGACGGCCGCAGGGCGAGGGTGGCCGGTCCGTCCGGAGTGCGGGTGGCCCACCAGAAGGTGCCGGCGGCGACACGGGCACACGGGTCGTACGGGCTGAAGGTGAGCGCGCGGACCGACGCGGCCAGCCGGTAGCCGACCGGCGGGTGCAGCACCCGGGTCGCGGCGGGCTCGGTCTCGGTCACCCCACCACTCTGCCAGGTCGCGATGCGGCCCCGAGGACCGCACTACCGGTTCCACGGTCGGCTGGGGAGAAACGTGAGGACAGGTTCAGCCGGCCGTACCGGTGTGGTCGTACCGCCTGAACGGCCAGGATTCTTCCGGCGAATCGGCGCAGACCATCTTTACGTGACGATCTCCTGTGGGCCAGGAATCGATCTTATGGTTGTTTGATGGCCTGCGGGTGAACCTACTGCTCCGGGCCACCTGCGGCGGCCACCCTTTCCCGGCAATTCGGAGAGCGCGAGCCGGCCCGGAGATCGGTGCCAGCCGACAGACCGCGACAGTGCAGCGCGCGGACGGCACAGATCGCCACGCAGTGCCAGCGGGGGACCTGTGAAAGGGCATGCAGTGATGGCTGCACAAGTGTGTCTCGAGCCAGCGCGCGACGAGTTTCAAGCCGCTACCGACCAGCAGGACTGACCGTGATGGCTGCCGACGAGGCGGTCGTCCCGAGCGGACGGCCCGCCGCATGATCGCCCTGAAGATCTACCGACTCCTGCCCTCACCGGCGCGGCGTCGCCTGTTGGGTCTGCTGCCCGCGCACCGCAGGATCGGCCTGGTGCACGCCTTCTCGCGGCCGCGCGGCGGCGACACCGTGCATCCGGTGGGTGCCCGGGTGAGCGTTCCCGACGGTGGCGTCCGGATCCAGGCCGAGGTGGTCGCCACGGCCACTCCGTTGCAGCTGTGGCACCGCAACCTCACGGCCGTCACCGCCGCCCTGGAGGCGGCCGGCATCGACTACCACTGCCTGCGCAACGACGACTACCTGCGTAGCTCGGTCGCGGTCCTCGACGATCAGCGGCCGGCGGTGGGTCGCCTGGTCCGGTCCGCGCCGGCGCTGTCCGGCGCACACGTCCGGGTGGTCAACGTCCAGCCCGGTCGGGACCGGCCGGACGCGGCCCCGGCCGAGGTGTTCCAGATTTGGTTCCCGGTGACCGACGCGCGGGCGGGCGTCGTCCTCGGTGCGCAGTTCGCCTGCGAGATCGAGTTCTGGACTCGGCACGGCGACGTTGTTCGCGCTCCCCGGCACAACGCGGTGATCGACGAAGCACCCGCCGAGGCGGAGAAGGTCCGGGTCGCCGCAGCACTGATCAGCCACTTCGTTCCGGAGGCGGACGATCACACGTACCGCACCCGCCGCGATCTCACGGTCCGGGCCCCGGACCGGGTGGGCTTCCCGATCGACGCCGTCTACACCTGGGTGGACGGGTCGGATCCCGAATGGCTGAAGCGCAAGATGGCCGCGCTCGGCGCTCCCGATGGTCCCCTGCACGCGGTCGCGGCGAACACCTCGCGCTACCACAACCGGGACGAGCTGCGGTATTCGATGCGCTCGTTGCACAGCTTCGCGCCGTGGCTACGCCGGATCTTCCTGATCACCGACAGTCAGCTGCCCAGCTGGCTCGATCCGAACCACCCGATGGTCACCGTCGTCTCGCACGCCGAACTCTTCGCGGACCTCGGCGGACGCTCGTCGTTCAACTCACACGCCATCGAGTCCCGGCTGCACCGCATCGACGGTCTGGCCGAACACTTCCTCTACCTCAACGACGACGTCTTTCTGGGCCGGCCACTGCTGCCGACGCACTTCTTTCACGCCAACGGGATCGCCAAGTTCTTTCTCTCGCGGGCGCAGTTCGGGCTGGGCGAGGCGAAGCCCAGCGACCCGCCGGTGAACGCCGCCGGCAAGAACAACCGCCGGCACATCCAGCGGCAGTTCGGCGTCACCATCACCCAGAAGATGAAGCACACGCCTTTCGCGTTGCGGCGCAGCATCATGCAGCAGATCGAGGGCATGTTGTCGACGGACGTGCTGGCGACGGCCCGGCACCGCTTCCGCCACCACGGCGACCTGTCCATCCCCTCCTCGCTGCATCAGTACTGGGCGTACCTGATCGGCCAGGCGGTGCCTGCCGACATCGAGTACGAGTACGCGGACCTCGGTCACCCCTCGACCCCGGCCCGCCTCGCGGAACTGCTGGCCCGCCGGCACCGTGAAGTGTTCTGCCTCAACGACACCGACTCCGATTCCCGGGCGATCGAGGAGCAGGAGAAGATGCTGGCTGACTTCCTGCCGCGCTACCTGCCCTTCCCGGCGCCCTTCGAGCTGCCCGACGACGTGGTCGCCGAGCGCAGGCGGTTGGGGGCCACCGCCCTGTGGCGTAGCTCCTTCCGGCCGGTCCCGGGGGCCCGTCGCGCCGCCCCCATTGATGCGCCGACCCTGCCGAACAACATGGTCAACACGGTCACCGACTTCAAGGCCGTCGTGACGAGGCCGGACGGCTGACCCGACTGCGCCGCCCCAGCCAGTGTTTCCCGTACACCATTCCTAGTGGAGCCCAGTTTGGTTCGCCCCGAACCCCAGCCGTCGTCGTCGGAGCCGCCACGGGCGCTCGCTGAGCCGTCGGGGCTCGTCGACGTCTACCGCCGGGTGTTGAGCGCGCAGACCCGTCGTGCCATCGCGACGAAGGTGAGTCCGCGAGCGCGCCACCAGCTGAAGCAGTGGGTCGCTCGGGCGTCCCGGGACGCCCAGGTGGCGGGGCGCCGGGGCGAGCGGCTGGCCCGGCGGCAGCCGGAACTGCTCGCCGGTGGCGACCGGGCGGTCGTGACGGCCGACCGCGCGTCGCGGATCGCCCGAGTCGATCCGGCCGTCACGCCGCTGCGAGCCCGGACGGCGAACCTCACGGCCGTGACGGCAGCGCTCGACGAGGCTGGCGTGGAGTACTTCCGCGTCCGCGGTCGGTCACACCGGGCGTCGGTGGTCGCCGTCGACGACTCCGACCGCAGCCGCGTCTACGCCGCGCTCGCGGCGGCCTGCGGTCAGGTGCCCGGCTACGTCTCCGTACCCCGAGGCAGTGGTGAGCGGCCGCCGGCCGCCGGCTTCGAGCCGAAGACGTGGGACCGGGTTGCGGACGCCCCGGTCGTGCGGCTGACCTGGTACTGGACGGACCCCCGGCACCGGCTGGTGCTGGGGCCGGCGTACGGCTGCGACGTCGAGTTCTGGACCCGGCAGGGGGACACGCTCGTCGCCCCGCGTCGTAACCCGGTGGCGGAGCAGGTCCAGGTGTCGTCGCCTCCGGTCCTCGTGCCCGAGTCGTTGTTCACCGACCTGGTGCCGCCGACAGCCAGCGCGACCGCTCGCAGCCGGCAGGAGTTCGCGGGGCGGCGCCCCGAGGACGTGTCCTTCCCCATTGACGTCGTCTACACCTGGGTGGACGGCACGGACCCGGACTGGCTGCGTCGGCGCGCCGACGTGACCGGGATTCCTTACCACGCCGAGGCAGCGAGCCCGGCTCGGTTCCTCAGCCGCGACGAACTCCGCTACTCGCTGCGGTCGGTACACCTGTTCGCGCCCTGGGTGCGACACATCTACCTGGTGACCGACGACCAGGTGCCCAACTGGTTGGAGCTGTCCGCACCGGGGATCCGCGTGGTCAGCCACCGGGAGATCTTCACGGACCCGTCGATGCTGCCCACCTACAACTCGCACGCGATTGAGAGCCAGCTGCACCACCTCGACGGCCTCTCCGAGCACTTCCTGTACTTCAACGACGACGTCTTCCTCGGCACCGAGGTGCTCCCCCAGGACTTCTTCCTGGCCAACGGCATCTCCCGCTTCTTCCCGTCGCCGGCGCTGGTGCCGTCGGGCGCCCCGAGCGCCGAGGACATCCCGTCGTCGGCGGCCGGGAAGAACAATCGGGCACTGATCGCCGAACGCTTCGGAACCGTGCTCAACCAGAAGATGAAGCACATGCCGCACGCGCTTCGGCGCAGCGTTCTGTACGAGATCGAGCAGGAGTTCCCGTTGCCGCACCGCGGGACCGCCGCCAGCCGGTTCCGCGGCATGACGGACATCTCGATCGCCTCGTCGTTGCACCACTACTACGCGTTCCAGACCGGTCGCGCCGTGCCTGGCGAGTTGGAGTACGCCATCGCCGAGTTGTCCCACCCCGACACTCCAGCGCGACTCGCGCACCTGCTGGCCCGCCGGGACCGGCACGTCTTCTGTCTGAACGACGCGTTCTCGTCCGAGGAGGACCTGACCGCTCAGCTCGCGGTCCTCACGCCCTTTCTGGACACCTACTTCCCGGTGCCCAGCCCGTGGGAGAAGGCCTGACATGGTTGCCGCGCCCCGTTCCACACCGTCTCGCGGCGACCGCCGTCGTCGCTCTCCCAGACCGGGGGTAACGCGTTGTTCTGGTTGAGACACGGTGGCGGCCGGTCCGTCCCCACGTCGGCACGCCATCCTGCGGCTTACCTCCAGGTCGTCGCGCACCCCGACGACGACCTCTTCTTTCTCAACCCCGCCGTGCAGCAGGCGATTGGCAGCGGTTCCCCGGTCACCGCGGTCTATCTCACCGCCAGCGAGGCAGACGGCCGCAACGCTCCCCAGAACCAGCCCGATCGCCGTGCCGTTCCGGTCGATTTCGCCGGTTACGCTGCGGCTCGCCAGAACGGCATCCGGGCGGCGTACGCGCAGATGGCTCTCGGCGACCGGCGGGCCGCCTGGTCACGGGTCGCCCAGGTGCTGGCGGGTGGCGTGCCGGTGGAGATCGCCACCCTGGTCGACGCGCCGGCCGTGCGGCTGGTCTTCTTCAACCTGCGGACGCAGGACGCCGTCGCGGACGAGCCGCCCCGGTGGCTCAGCGTGCTGTGGGAGGGACGACTGGCTGCCCTGCCGGCCCTACGGCCGACGGGCAGCCCGTTGGAGGCCGTCGGCGAGTACGACCGGGAGCAACTGCTCACCGCGTTGACGGCGCTGCTGCGGGAGGTCGAGCCGACCGTCGTGCGGCTGCTCGACCCCGATCCGGACCACAAGACCTACGACGCCGCCAGCGGGCGGATCGCGTACTCCGACCACCTCACGCACACGGCCAGCGCGTACTTCGCCCTTGAGGCGGTACGACGCTACGAACAGGCCGGCGGGCGGCCGGTCCTGCGGGAGAGCTACCGGGGCTACTACAACCGGCACTGGCCGCGGAACCTTGGGCCGGGGGCGTTCGCCGCGAAGAAGGCACTGCTGGACATCTACGGCGGTGTCCCCCGGGACTGCGGGGACCCGGTGGGTTGCGGCGACTACCAGGTCGGCGACCAGGGTCACGTGCCCGGTTACGGGCAGAGCACCCATCCCCGCTATCCCGGGAGCGCATCCTGGCTGCGCCGACAGGCCGACGGGCGGCTCGCCGCGTTCGCGGTGCTCGGGGACCGGGCGGCGGTGTGGCGGGAAACCCGACCCGGCAGCGGGAATTGGCGTGGGCCCGATCTGGTCGACGGGGCAGGGCTGGTGCCGCACCTGTACGCGCTTCCGGGCGCCGACGGTCGGATCCACCTTTTCGGTGTCCGACAGGTGCTGGACCCGGCGCGGGAGGGACACCGGCGCGTTCTGGTGACCACTGTGGAGTCGAAGCCGGGCGGACCGTTCGGCCCCTGGGTGGAACTGGGTAACCCGGCGGACGGCGCCGTCGACGCGGAGGTGCGGCGGCTGGAGATGGGCATGCCGGTCGCCGCTGTCGGTGCCGACGGTCGAGTGCAGGTGTTCGTCCGCAACTTCGGGCGTGGCGTGAGCAGCCGGGCGCAGACCGGCCCGGATACCTGGGGCCCCTGGGGCGACCTCGGCGGCAGTGTCGTGCAGGAGGGACTGGCGGCCACGAGCGCCGCCGACGGTCGCATCGAGCTATTCGCGGGCACCGACAGGGCGGTGCTGCACTGGCGCCAGGCCACAGTCGACGGGCCGTTCGAGCGGCCATCGACGTTGTCCGTTCCGGCCCCGGCTGGTCCGTTGACCGTCCTGCAGGAGCCCGGGGGCCGGTTGCTGCTGGTGTTCCGCGAGGCGGAGAGCGGTCGGGTGATGGCGTTGCGGCAGCGGGTCGGCGGTGGCTGGCCGGTCAACCCGGCGAGCCTCGACGGGCAGGGCGGCTTCGGGCCGGTTGCCGCGGCGGCGGTTCCCCGGGATCCCGGCGGGACGGTGCTGATGAAACGCGACGACGCCGGTACGACCAGTCTGTCCTGGCAGCCGGCGGGGCGGGGGGTGTCCACGGCGTGGTCCACCACCGGTGTCCTCTTCGTCGGCTCCCCGGCCCTGGCGGTGGACGCCAGCGGACGGGCCGTGGCCGCTGTCGTCGGGGTGGATGGACGACTCTGGACGGCTAGCCAGCGCCGGGCGGGCTGTGGTGAGCAGTTCGGCAACTGGACGGCCATTGGGAATGGGCGGGGACGGGCATGAGCGGGACGGGCATGAACGGGGCGCATCTGCGCGATCTGGCGTCCGACGCGCTGCGGCGCTGGCCACGGCTGCGGGTCGCCCTGCGCCGGGCCGACCGGCAACTGAGCCGGCAGGTGGCGCAGCTGAAGGGCACCGTCCGGACACCGGCTCCCCGACGGCTCTTCCGGGCCGCGCTGCCGGCCGGACCGTCGATCCAGGCACGTTTCGTGGGCGTGCTCGACGGTCACACCCTCAACCTGGACCTCGAGGTGCCGTCCGCGCTCGCCGCCGACGTCGTCGGTGCCGAGCTGCACCTCGTCCGCGGGAGTACGCGGCTCAGCGCGCCCGCCGACCTGCGGCACGGCAGCGGAGGTCTGGCCGTGTCCACCGCCCTCCTGCTCTGCGGTAGGCCGGGTGGACTGGATCTTTCCCCGGGCGATCCGTGGCGGGTGGAGTGTCGCCTCATCAGCGGGTCCGGTGGGGGAGATCCCGTCCGGGTGGTCGGCGGCGCGACCGAACGCCCTGCGGGCCCGACCGTGTCGGCGCCGCGCTGCCCCGACTCGGGATACCGGTACCGACCGCTGACCGACCAGGCCGGCCGGCTCGCGCTCGCTGTCACGGCTCCCGGGGCGCTGGCCGAGCTGACCGACGTCCGACTCGACTGGACCGGGGCGAGCCTGGACGTGCGGACGGTCGGTTGGCAGCCAGACGGGCCGGTGGAGGTCGGGTTGGAGCCGCGGGGCGGCGGCGAGTCTTTCCGGGTCCGCGGCGAGTCGGTAGGCACGGACCTGCTGCGGTTCGCCCTGCCGCTGTCGCCGATGACGGAGGTGGGACGCGTTCGGGAGAGGATCTTCGACGTCCGGCTGTACGCCGGGTCGCGCCGGCTGCGTGTCGGCACCGTGCTGCACGATCTCGCCAACCCCAAGAAGTCCCTGCGTCCGGCGGCGGCGATCGTCTGGGCCGCGCCCGGCCGGTCGGTCCGGGTCCGCCCCTACTTCACCCCGGCCGGCAGCCTCGCCCTGGCCTGCCTCCCCATCCAATCCCGCCCGACGGACGGCAACTCATGAAGATCACCTATTTGCTCACGTGGGCTGATGCCATCGGTGGCACCGAACGCACCGTCCTGCGACAGGCGAACTGGTTGGCCCATCGGCACGAGGTGGAGGTCATCGGTGTCCTCCGCACCCGCGACGAGATGCCCTTCGAGGTGGACTCCGCGGTAAAGCTGGTGCACCTGATCGACACTCGCGGAGGCGTGTCCCGGCCGGTGCGTGGCGGGATGCCCGACGCCATCGCCGAGGCGCTGGCTGCCGCGCCCAGCACGCTCGTCCGGCGACACTGGGAGGGCGCGTTCTCCGCGCTGTCCGACCTCGAGCTCGAACGCGTGCTCGGCGAGACCGACGCCGACGTGGTGGTCACCACCACCCCCGCACTGCTCGCGGTCGCCGCGACGCTGTTGCCCCGACGCGTGGTGATCGTCGCGCAGGAGCACCGCGTCGCCGAACTTCGGGGCTCCTCCGGCGAGCCGTTCGGGCTCTTCGCCGCCCGGGCCGACGCGATCGCGCTGCTCTCCCGGCCCACCCGGGACTGGTTCGCCGAACTGCTGGCGGATGCCGCTCCCCGGCTGGTCGTGCTGCCCAACCCGATCGAGGAGGGTTACCGGCCACGGTCTACGCGGGAGACCCGTACCGTCGTGATGGCGGGTCGGTTGAGCCCGGAAAAGCAGTTCGAGCACGCGATCGCCGCCTTCGGCCAGATCGCCCCGGACCACCCCGACTGGCGGCTGCGCATCTTCGGGGGCGGTTCACGGACGCGCCTCGAGGAGCGCATCGCCGGCCTCAAACTCGGCAACCAGGTCCAACTGCTCGGCCCGACGGAGAGCATCGAGGACGAGTGGGCCAAGGCGTCGGTGGCGATGGTGACGTCCCGCGTCGAGTCCTTCGGCCTCACCCTGATCGAGGCGATGAGCGCCGCCGTACCGGTGGTGGCGTACGACTGCCCCAACGGGCCGCGTGAGGTGATCGAGGACGGCGAAACCGGGTTCCTCGTCGCCGCCGACAACATCGACGAACTCGCCGCCGCTCTGCGGAAGCTCGTCGAGGACGACGGCCTGCGGCACACGATGGGGCACGCCGCACTGCGCGATGTGGAGCGCTTCTCCGTCGAGCGGGTGATGCCACAGTGGGAGCAGCTCTTCGCCGATCTGCTCGCTGATCGGGGCCGTCCGGGGTGGGCCGATCGGCGACTCGCCGCGGTGGCCGCGCACCAGGCCCGGAGGGCGGCACCGAACGTGGTTCCGACCAAGGCGGCCGCCCAGAGCGTGGGCGAGGTCGACGTGGAGGCATGGGCGGCCGGAGTCGAGGCCGGACGGGACGACCTGATCTGGACGCGGGGGCAGTTGACGCGCCTCCGGGACTCCACGCCGTACGAGGTCGCGCGGGACAATCTGGACCTGACCGTGGACAGCCTCGACGCCGGGGGCATCGACTACTTCCTCGTCCGACAGATGTCGCCGACATTCCGGGTGGCGGTACGGGAGGAGGCCCGGCAGTCCGTCGTGGCCGCCCTCGCCCGCCGGCACGCGGATCGGCCGGTCTACGTGGAGGCCTTCGACCAGCGGAACCGCACAATGGGGGTCTGGCCGGCGGCGGCCACGATCGGGGTGGCCGCCATGGCGACGGCCGCCTGGCTGCGGGTCTTCGAACCCGCGATGACCCTGTCGCAGACGCTGCGGCTGGGCACCATCTACGGGTGTGCCCTGGAGTTCTGGCAGACCGCCGAGGACGGATCGGACCTCTGCGGCCCGACCCGGACGTTGGTGGGGGAGCGGCTGGCCGCCGAATCCCTCACTCCCGCCGCGGTGACGGTGGGTGGGCGTGACTACCGATCCGTCGAACCATTCACCCGACGGCTCGCCGACGAGATCACTTTCCCCATCGACGTCGTCTACACCTGGGTCGACGGGGCGGACCCGGCCTGGGCGCGCCGCCGCGCGCAGGCACTCGGGATCGGGTACGCCGAGCAGGGCGCGTTGCAGGGCGCCGAACGCTTCCGCAGTCGGGACGAGCTTCGGTACTCGCTACGGTCGGTCGATCTCTTCGCGCCGTGGGTGAACCGGATCTGGATTGTCACCGACGACCAGGTGCCGGACTGGCTCGACACCGGGCATCCGAAGATCCGGATGGTCGACCACAGGGAGATCTTCGCCGACCCGGGCGTGCTGCCGACGTTCAACTCCCACGCCATCGAGACACAACTGCACCACATCGAAGGGCTGTCCGAGCACTTCGTCTACCTCAATGACGACGTCTTCTTCGGCCGGCTCTTCGGTCCCGACATGTTCTTCGACCCGGGTGGGCTGCCCAAGGCGTTCAAGAGCCCCACCCAGATCCCGCTCACGCCCACTGGCCCGGACGATGAGGCGTTCGCGGTGGCCGCCAAGAACAACCGGCGGTTGCTGGAGGGAGCGTTCGGCAAGACGCTGATCCACGCGTTCCTGCACGCTCCGCACGCACACCGACGCAGCACCCTCTACGACATTGAAGCGGCGTTTCCGGAGCAGGTCCGGCGGACGGCAGCCAACCGGATCCGGTCGACCGACGACGTATCCATGCTCTCGTCCCTGGCGCATCACTTCGGTCTGATGAGCGGACGGACGACGGGAGGATCGGTCCGCTGCACCTTCGCCAACGTCGGGCTGGCCGCGCACCTGCCGCGGCTGGACAATCTGCTGGCCGGTCGGGCATTCGACGTGTTCTGCCTCAACGACTACCACGACGGCGACGTGCCGGCTGAGGACCAGGCAAGGATCATCGAGGCGTTCCTCGGTGCCTACTTCCCCATCGCCAGTCAGTTCGAACGGGGTAGTGAGCGCAACCGCCGGCTGTCCCCGGCCCGGGGGCGGTGACGACGGCACCGGACCTGCCGGCATGACGGTGGTCGGCCGCGCCCTCCCCGGCTGCGACCGACCACCGTGCCTTCCGACGTGCGGGCTCAGAACGAGGGCGCCCCCGTGCCGAGCGGGACTCAGTACGAGTAGCCCGAACTGCCGGCGTCGCCCGTCCCGCTGTCGGCCGGCGGGGCGACCGCCTTCGGCGTCGAGGTGGGCAGGCAGCTCAGGTTCTTCTTGCCGTCCGGCTGGACCACGAACCAGGTGCCGCCGACGGCCTGGCCCTTCCACTGGCCGGGCTTCTTGTCGCCGATGTAGCGGTACACCGGCCAGCCGCCGACGGTGAGCTGACGGGTGCCGTCCTGCCGGGTGACGCTGCCGACCTTGTCGTCGGAGACGCCGGTGAGCTGCGGGTTGCCGTCGGTCAGTGCCGGCGGCCACACCTGCGCGCACTTGTCGACGCAGTTCGACGCGGGCGGGTCGGCGGTGTCCTTGTCGAAGCGGTACAGGATCCAGCCGTCCTGGTCGGTGACCACGCTGCCCATCCGGGCGACCTTCTTGCCGATCAACTGCTCGGTCAGGTCGACGTTCGCGGGCGGCGGCGCGTCGGCCACCGGGGCCTCCGCAGACGCCGAGGCCTCGGGTTCAGCCGTTGCGGTGGGCTCGGCCGCAGCAACGGCGACCGGCTCGGCCGCGCCCGGGTTCGCCCCGTCGTAACCTGCGGGAGCGCAGGCCGTTAGTGCGACCATCGCGCTCACGACGATGACGGTCCGCTTCATCTGTGCCACGTGCCCTCCTCATTCTTGGCAGTTCACCCATAGGTACGGCAGGAGAGCTGTCAAGGTTGAAGTAGTAACAGTGGTCAATTTCACTTGAATTGGTTGAACCGATTCGGGCGGTCGTCCGTATGGCACTGCACGGGACCTTTCCCGTACAACGACAGATCGGCGCCGGCCATTGTGAAAATGGCCGGCGCCGACGCGGTACGCGACTTACATGGGCACCGTGACCAGCGGGCTGGCCACCCCGTTGCCGTCCACCGACTGCACCTGGAGCTGCTTGATGTCGCCGACCGGAGCCGATGTCGAGGCGCTCAGTTCGAGACCCTGTGGCCGGGTGTTGGTGCCATAACCGCCGGCCGGCACCGACCAGGTCGAGATCACCTCGGTGGAGGCGTTCTTGCGCACCACCACCAATCGGCAGGTCCGCGGGCCGGGCAGTTTCCGCAGGTTGAAGTTGATCCGGGTGCCGTAATCCCGGGTGACCAGGAACATCGTCGTCTGCACGCCCGTGGTCGGGTCGGTGGCGTCGACCTGGTCGCCCTCCTCCTCGGTGCCGCCGACGCCCGGGCCGGTCGGCCCGCCCGTCGGTCCGCCGGTCGGCGGATCGTTCGCCGGCGCGCTCGGCGTCGACTCGGCGAGCACCCCCGGCGGCTCGCTGTCGGTCAGGCTGACGAAGCCGAATCCGGTCAGGCCGCCGAGCACCACCACCGCCGCAGCGGTGGCGAGCATTTGGCGGAACCGGGTGCGCCGCCGGTCGGCCCGGACCGCGACCAGCGTCCGGTCCAGCAACGCGGGGTCGGTGGCGGTCTGCTCCAGCGCCATCATCGTCTCGCCGTCGATGTCGGAGAGCAGCCCGACCACCGGCACCATCGTCTCCAGCTCGGCCGCGCACGCCCAGCAGGTGGCGAGATGCTCCTCGAACCGCTCGGTGTCCTGCTCGTCGAGTACGCCGAGCGCGTACGCGGCGACGTCCATATGTTCTGGCCGGCTCATTCTGTCACCCCCCGCTCCTGCAGAGCCGTGCGAAGCGCACGCAGCGCGTAGTAGACCCGTGACTTGGCGGTGCCGAGTGGAAGCCCCAACTCCTCGGCGGCCTCCGGCACCGTCCGCCCCCGGAAGTACGTCGAGATCAGAATCTCGCGGTGCGACTGGCTCAGCGTACGTAGTGCGTCCGCCACCGTCATGGTGCGCAGCACCCGGTCGGTGCTGTCCGCCTCGGCGAACGCGGTCAGATCCCGGTCGTACGTCTCCGGCGGCCGGGCCTGCTCACTGCGGTGCTCGTCGATGGCGATGCGGCGGGCCACGGTGACCAGCCACGGCCGCAGCGAACCCTGCCCCTGCGCCCCGAGGCGGTGCGCGTTGCGCCAGGCCCGCAGCAGCGTCTCCTGGACGATGTCCTCCGCGCGCTGCCGGTCCCCCCCGGTGAGCCGCATGACGAACATCAGCAACGGACCGGCGTGCTCGGCGTAGAGCAGCCGGATCAACTGGTCGGAGTGGCTCGCCTCGGTTGACGTCGCCTGATGGCGCCCGGGCGCCGGTCGCGGCGTCACCGGACCATTCTGGCGAGAGGTCGCTCGGGCGTCGACCCCTCGGGCAGACGAGGTTGGCCGCGATGAGGACCGCGCGGACAACCAGTCCGCGCGAACCGCGTCGCCATGCCAACCGGCCGCCACCGCGTGCATGCAGACCTCCGGGGTGTCCGTGACCAACGCCGGCCCATGAGGTGGGCCGCCCGGTGGTACGCACCGCCACCCCCGAGCGGATCAACGAACCGCGAAAAAAGTTTCTGCTCAGCCCTCGGACGGGCCGGTCAGCGGCGGACGGAGAACAGGCCCGGCGGTGGCGGATCGGAGCCCGTGGCGTCGGCGTCCCGCACCACCGGCGCACCGCTGGCGAAGCGGTCCAGCTCGTCGCCGGCCACCACCCGGCCCGGAAACCAGTCGCCGGCCGCCCGGCGGGTCAGCTCGGGCACCGGGGGCGTGGTCCGCCCGGCGACCAGCACCAGGTTGCCGTACCGCCGGCCGCGCAGCACCGCCGCGTCCCCGACCAGACAGGCCTGGGGCAGCACCGAGCGGACCGTGGCAACCTGCCCGCGGGCGTGCCGCAGCGGCGGGCCGTCGGCCAGGTTCGCCAGGTACCAGCCCGCCGGGCGGAGCACCCGGGCCACCTCCGCGGCGTACTCCACCGAGGTGAGGTGGGCCGGGGTGCGGGCACCAGCGAACACGTCGGCGACCACCACGTCGTAGCTGGCGTCCCGGGTGGCGGCCAGCACGGCCCGGGCGTCCTCGACCCGGACCCGCAGCCGGGCGTCGGTCGGCCAGGGCAGCGCCCGGCGGACCAGCTCCACCAGCGCACCGTCCACCTCGGACACCCGCTGCGTGGAGCCGGGCCGGGTGGCGGAGACGTACCGGGGCAGGGTCAGCGCGCCGCCGCCGAGGTGCAGCACCCGCAGCGGCTCGCCGGCGGGTGCGATCAGATCCAGCGCGGCGGCCAGCCGCCGGACGTACTCGAACTCCAGGTGGGTGGGGTCGGTCAGATCGACGTGCGACTGCGGCGCGCCGTCCAGCAGCAGCGTCCACGAGCCGGGCCGGTCCGGGTCCGGCAGCAGCTCAGCCTGCCCGGTGTCCACCTGCTCGACCAGCCGGTCACCTGCCCGTTTGCGTCCCATCGCAACCAGTATCCGCGCTCAGCGGGCGGCGCGAGCCGCGGCGGTCAACGCGCGGTGCAGCAGCCGGGAATCGCCGAGCAGCGCCCGCAGGCGGCGCTCCAGGCCGGCGATCGGGATCAGGTTCTGCGGGGCCCTCGGGTCCTTGTACGGGGTGGAGGCGAACCGGGGCAGGGTGACCAGCGACAGGTCGGCCAGCTCGATCGCCGCCTCGATGGGCAGGTCGGCGGAGCACTCCACCCGGACGATGCCCGCCCACGGCGCGCCGAGCGCCACCGGCAGCCGCAGATACCACGACCAGCCACCCCAGGCCGTGCCGAGCCGGAACACCGGCGAGCGCTCACCGGGCGCCAGGCTGGTCACCACCGTGGTCAGCCGGGCGTCGAGGTACTGACTGTGCTGCGTCTTGATGTAGCCGAGCGTGCGCGGCAACTGCCGGCGGCTACGCAACGGGCCGTCCACCACCAGCAGATCGCCGTCGACCCGGGCGGCGTCGGAGACCGCCACCTCCAGCGCGGTCAGCGGGCCCTGCACGGCGGCCGGCAGCTTGGCCAGCTCACCGGTGCCGCCCACCCGGTGCACCGGGTAGCGGATCGCCCCCGCCACCACGTCCTGCGCCGACGGGCTGGCCGTGAACAGACCCCGACCGACCCGGGTACCGGCCAGCTGCGCCGCGCCCCGGCCCAGGTCACAGCGAACCACCCCGGCCGCGTACGAGGCGGCCAGCCCGGGGAACGACGCGCCATCGGCCTCGGCCGTCCAGATGCTCGCGTCGATCCGGCGTACCCCGTCGACCAGCAGCACCACGTCCGGCGCCCGCACCCCCGGCCGTACCCCGATCGCCCGCCAGTCCACGGCGGGCAGCTCCACGTCCGCGTCGACCTGCGCGCTGCTCGGCGTCGCCGGCCCGGAAGCGGACGCCTCGAACGACGCCCCGTACGCCGGGTCCCACGAGTCGACGAAGAACGCGGCGTCAGTCACCGAATGAGCCTTTCGTTCGCGACTGCGGGGCTCCGCTGGGCTGCGCTCACCGGCCGGTCCGTTCCACGCGCGCCGAGCGGGCGTCCTTGCGTACCTCGAACCGGACCGGGATCCGCTCGGCCAGCGCCGGCACGTGCGTCACCACGCCCACCATCCGGTCACCCCGGGCGGCCAGGTTTTCCAGGGTGGCGGCCACCGTGTCCAGGGTGGCCGCGTCCAGCGTGCCGAAGCCCTCGTCCAAGACGATCGACTCCAGGCTCGCCGCCGTGGTGGACATCCCGGCGAGCTGTTCGGAGAGCGCCAACGCCAACGCCAACGACGCCTGGAACGTCTCGCCGCCGGAGAGGGTGCGCACACCCCGGCGCAGCCCGGCGTCGTGGTGGTCGACCACGAAGAACTCGCCCTTGTCGTGCACCAGCTCGTACTGCCCGGACGACAGCTCCCGCAGGATCCCCGACGCGCCGTCGACCAGCAGGTCCAACGCCTCGGCCAGCAGCCACCGCTCGAAGTTGTTGGCCCGCAGGTGCCCGGCGAGCGCGCGGGCCACCTGCGCCTCCCGCTCGTGCCCGGTGCGCTGCTCGCGCAGCGTCCCAGCCTGCTCGCGGCGCTCCCGCAGCCGGCGTCGGTCGGCGTCGGCCCGCTCCACCGCCACCGTCGCGGCGTGTACCGGATCGTCCACGACCGGCACGTCGGCGGCGGCGAAGATGTCGGCGATCCGCCGCTGCACGGCGTCGGCGGCCGCCTCGGCGTCGGCCACGACGGCGGCCCGGCCGGCCCGGTCGGCGCGGCGGCGCTCCGCCTCGGCCGTCGCCCAGCCGGTCAGCGCCGCCCACGCGGCGGCCACGTCGTCCCGGTCGGTCGCGGGCGGACCGAACCGGGCCAGACCGTCGCGGGCGGTGTCGAAGCCCCGCCAGGTCGCCCGCAGCCGCTCCTGCGCCGAGTCCACTCCGGCGCGGGCCTGGCGGGCGCTGTCCCGGCCCACCCGGACGGCGGTCGCCGCCTCCTCCAGCGCGCGCCGCAGCCGCGCGTGCTCGGCCAGCTCCCGGCGCAGCGCGGCCGGCTCGGCCGCGCCAACGAGCTGCCCGTCAAGGTCGGCCAGCCGGGCGTCCAACTGCTCCTGCCGGGCCTTGGCCTGCACCAGCAGCCGCTCCAGGTCGCGCGCCGCCGTGTCCCTCTGCTGCACGGTCGCCTGGGCGGCCTTGGTGGCGGCCCGCGCCGCCTTGCCGGCCGCCGTGGCGGCGGCCACCGCCGAGTCGGCCGGCACCGCCGGCACCTCGGTCACCGGCTGCTCGCAGACCGGGCAGGGCCCGCCGGGATGCAGGTGCACCCGCAGGCTGACCGCCAGGTCGGTGGCCTTCGCCTCCTCGTGCGCCCGGAAGGCCGCCTCCAGCTCCGTGTCGGCCCGCTCGGCGTCGGCGCGGGCGGCGGCCAGCGCGGCCACCGCCGCGCTGTGCTCGTCGTTCGCCGCGCCCACCGCCGCGCGGACCGTCTCGGCCTCGCCGGTCAGCCGGTCCCGATCGTCGTACGCCCGCAGCAGCAGTCGCAGCGCGCTCTCGTCCCCTGCGCCGGCCAGCTCGCCGCGCAGCTTCTCCTCCCGCTCCTCGGCCAGCGAGACGCCGGCGGCTGCCGCCTCGGCCTCGGCCCGCGCCTCGGTCACCGCACGAGCCACCTCGGCCACGCCGCGCGGCGCGCGCACCCCGGTCAGCACGGTCAGCTCGTCGTCGAGGGCGGTCAGCGCACCGGCCGCCTCCCGCGCGGTGGCCCGGGCCGCTGCCAGCTCCGGCACGGCCGCGGTCACCGCGGCGGCCAGCTCGGCCATCCGGTCGACCCGGGCGTCGGCCTCGGCCAGCGCCTCGTCGTCCACGCCGGTGAGCCCGGCCAGCAGTTGGTCGACCGCGTCCAACCGGGCTTCCGCCTGCGCGGCACGCGCCGTCGCCCGCTTCTGCACGTCCTCGTAGACGCCGAGGCCGAGCAGGTTGACCAGAATCTGCTGTCGGGTCGCCGGCTTGGCGTGCAGGAAGTCGGCGAACTGCCCCTGCGGCAGCACCACACAGCTGGTGAACTGCTCGTACGGCAGCCCGACCGCCTCCAGCACCGCCTGCTCCATCTCGGCGGGGGTGCCGGCCACCACCTCACCGAGGTCGTCCGGGCTCAACCCGGTGTCCAGCTTGGTCACGTCGAAGCCGGCCGGCATCAGCTGCAACCCGGCGTTCGCGGTCTTGACGTTGCCCCGGCCGTCCCGGCGCACCACCCGGGTGGCCACGTACCGGGCCCCGCCGGACTCGAAGACCAGCCGCACCCGGGCCTCGGTCGAAGACGGCGCGAGCGCGTTGGCCAGCCCCCGGGTGCCGCCCCAGCGGGGCACCGTGCCGTAGAGGGCGAAGCAGATGGCGTCCAGCACGGTGGACTTACCCGAACCGGTCGGGCCGATCAGGGCGAAGAAGTCGGCGTCGGTGAAGTCGACCGTGGTGTCATCCCGGAAGACCGTGAAACCGGCCATGTCCAACCGCATGGGACGCATCAGTGATCCACCTCCTCGAACAGCTCGTCGAAGAGTTCCCGGACGCCCTCGTCGGCGTGGCCCCGGCTGTCCAGGTAGTCGGCGAACAACTCCCGGGGCGAGCGCCCCGAGCGTTGCGCGATGCGGGCGCCGCTGCCCGGCGCGGCGAGCAGCTCCGGGTCGATCCGGATCTCCAGCGCCCGGGGGAGCAGCTCCTGGATCTCCTCGCGCAGGCCGGCGCGGGGTTGCTCCCGCACGTACACGCGCAGCCACGCGTCCGGCGCCTCGATCTCGGCGAGCTGGGCCAGGGTGCCCCGCACGGTGCGCAGCGCACTCGCCGCGGTCACCGGCACCTCGCGGACCCGGGCGGCGGTGGTGGCGGTCACCTCGACCAGCGTCACCGAGGGGACGTTCTCCTGCTCGCCGAAGTCGACCGCGAGCGGGCTGCCGCTGTAGCGCACCGGGCAGGGGCCGACGACCCGCTGCGCCCGGTGCAGGTGGCCCAGTGCCACGTAGTGCGCGGTGGCCGGGAAGACCGTGGCCGGCACGGCGTAGCCGAGCACGGTGTGCGCGTCCCGTTCGCCGCCGCCGGTGGCCGCGCCCGTCACGGTCAGGTGCGCGGTGACCAGGTGCACCCGGTCCGGCTCGGTGAAGCCCTCGGTGAGCCGACCCAGCACCCGGCCCAGGTGGTCGGCGTAGGTCTGGTTGGCCTCGGCGGCGGTCAACTCGTACATCTCCAGCGCGCGCACCGCGTACCGCTGGGACAGGAACGGGAGCGCGGCCAGCCGCCACCGCTCGCCGCCGGCGGTGGTGCCGTCGATCACGTGCTCGTCCGGGTTTTCCCGCACACCGCCGCGCAGCGTGATGCCGGCGGCCTCCGCCCAGGGCCGCAACGCGTCCAGTGCCGGGCCGTTGTCGTGGTTGCCGCCGATCGCGACCACGTCGGCGCCGGTGCGACGCAGCGCGGTCAGCGCCCGGGTGACCAGCCGGGTCGCCTCCGAGGTGGGCGCGGCGGTGTCGTAGAGGTCGCCGGCGACGATGACCAGATCCGGCTGCTCGGCGTTGGCTATGTCGATCACGCCGGCCAGTACGGCCTTGTGCTCCTCGGCCCGGGACTGCCCCTTGAGCACCTTGCCGACGTGCCAGTCCGAGGTGTGCAGGATCTTCACCGTGGCTGCCTTCCGTGCTGCGCGACTGCGTGACTCACCGGGCCACCCCTAGAACGGGATGTCGTCGTCGGTGCCGCCGCCGGAGCCCACCACGGCGAACGGGTCGGCGGACTGGGTGATCGAGCGGAGCGTCTCCGATGGAGCCCGGCCCGCCTCGGAGACCCGGGTGGCCCAGGCCGGGAACGGGAACTCCAGGCAGAGCGGCACCGGAATGTCCGGCTGGTTGACGAACATGGTGCCCGGCTTGGCCAGCAGCGCCCGCTGCCGCTGCGCCGGGGGCAGGAAACCGTACTCCGGGCGGGAGGCCTCGGCCGGGTCGAGCCGGCCGACCACCCGGATCGCCGAGTTGGTGACGATCCGCCGCTCCACCTCGCTCGCCGTCTGCTGGGCGCCGATCAGGATCACCCCGAGCGAACGGCCCCGCTCGGCGATGTCCAGCAGCACCTCCTTGATCGGCGAGGAGCCTTCCCGGGGGGCGTACTTGTTGAGCTCGTCGAGGACGACGAAGAGCAGCGGCTTGGCGGTGCCGGACTTCTCCTTGCGCTCGAACTCGCTCTTGAGCGTCACACCGACCACGAAGCGCTGGGCGCGGTCCGGAAGGTTGTGCAGGTCGACCACGGTGACCTGCGCGGACTCGCTGGTGTTGATCGAGTGCGGGCGGCGGGTGGCCAGGTCGCCGCGGATCAGCCGGGCGAGGTCCTTCTTGCTGCCGATCAACCGCCGGGCGAACGCGTTGACCGTGCCCAGGCCGACCGCGCTGCCCGCCCAGTCGGAGCGGGTCTCGTCGTCGTTGAGCTGGTCGACGATGTGGTCGACCAGGTCGCCGTAGGAGCCGAGCCGGACCCCGTCGATGCTCACCCCACCGTCGGCGGGCTGGGCGTACCGGGCCAGGTGCGCGGTGACCGAGTGGACCACCATCGTGTACTGCTGGCGCTCGTCGTCGGCGTCGGCGAAGACGTACGGCAGCAGCCGGTCTGCGCAGAACTCGCTGAGCGTCCAGTAGAAGGCGTCCACGCCGGTGAGGCGGCTGCTCACGTCCGGTGTGCCGGCGGAGTCGCCGACCCGGGGCGGGGCGTACACCCGCACGTCGGGGAAGGCGCCGGCGGTCAGCCCGAGCTTCGCGTACGCCGCGCGGGTGGGCTCGTCGAGCCGGGTGTTGGGGTGGTCGAGGAAGAGCAGGTCCTCACCCTTGACGTTGAAGATCAGCGCCTTGGCGTTGACCGCGTCGCCGCCCAGCACGCCCGAGCGGAAGACCGAGTAGAGCAAGAAGGTGGCGAAGCTGGTCTTGGTGGCCACCCCTGAGATGCCGGAGATGGAGACGTGTGCGCCCCGGCTGCCGTCGAGGAAGTCGGCGTTGAGGTAGACCGGCACCCCGTCGCGGCCCATCCCCATCGGGATGCGCCGCTCCATCCGGTCGAAGTGCAGCGCCCGGGCCCGCGCGTCACCCTCGGCACGGTGCACCACCGCGCCGGGAGTCGGCGGCACGTAGAACTCCGGATCGACCCGGGTGGTGGTCACCTCGGCCGCCTCCTGCACCTGCGCCGGCAGCGTCCCGTCGGCGATGGCGAAGACGTCCGAGTCGAACTGGGCACCCTCGTGCCGGGCCCGGACCTGGGTGACCACCCCGGCGATCGTCACCGGCTCCCGGTCGGGCAGCTCACGCCGGGTGACCACCACGTCGTCGAGCTGGAGGTAGCTGCCGGGCGCCACGGCCGTCCAGAACTGCAACGGGGTGGCGTCGGCGGTGCCCAGCACCCGGCCGACCGGCTGGCCCGGGTTGTCGAGGCCGTCGGGGCCGTCGTCGGTCATCGGGCGACTCGGGTCGGTCGGGCATCACGGTCGGGGCGCATGAGGTGCATCCTGCCCGAGGAGTACGACAGGTCGCCACGCGACGCGGCGGACGACACCATCCGCCGTCGCGCTCACGACGCTGGGTGTGCGACCGGCGACGGCCCGTCGCGGTGTCGGCTGTTACGGGCGGGCGTGGCGGAGCATGAGGACGCCGTCGTCGGCGGCGAGTACGTGCCGCAGCGGCAGCTGCCGGGGCGGCGTGGCGGCGCCGGCGGTGATCCGACCCGGGCCCGGGCCGGCGAGCAGCGGCGACACGGTGAGGCACAGCTCGTCGATCAGGTCGGCGGCGGTGAGCGCGCCGAACAGGTGCGGGCCACCCTCGCAGAGCAGTTGGGACAGCCCACGCCGGTGCAGCTCGTCGAGCCCGGCGGCCAGGTCGACCCGGTCCGCGCCGAAGGGCAGCACGTCGGCGACGTCGGTGAGACCGGGCGGCGGGTCGGCGCCGGCGTGGGTGAGCACGATCGGGCGTACCGGCGCGTCGGCGAGGGCGGCCTGCGCGGGGTCCAGGTCGAGCGTGCCGGAGACGACCACCAGCGTCGGGTACTCGGCCAGCCCGTTCGCGCGGCGCCAGGCGCGGCGGCGCTCGTCGAGCCGAACCGCCCGGTAGCCCTCGTGCCGGAGCGTGCCGGCGGCCACCACCAGCGCGTCGCAGAGCATCCGCAGCAGCCCGAAGACCCGCTTGTCCGGCTCGCCGGAGAGCCCGGCGGAGTAGCCGTCCACGGAGACCGCGCCGTCCAGGCTGGAGACGAAGTTGACCCGCAGCCGGGGCCGGTCGGCGCGGCCGTAGAGCGTGGTCAGAGCGGCGTCGTCGAGCGGCAGCTCGGACGGCTCGGGCCAGAGCCGTCGGATCGGGATTCCGACGGTCATTCGCTGGCCGGACCAGTGACCGGAGGGGTCGGTCGGGCGGTACGGTGCTGACAGTCGCACCAGTTCCGGCCCGGGCATTCGTCGTGTCGCCGGGCCCGGCACGCTCGGCAGATCATGCTCGAAGCCTAAGCCGCGGGAGGACAGGGACAGCATGCCGCGTCAGATCTTTCAGCTGAAGATGTCCCTCGCCGGCGTACGCCCGCCGGTGTGGCGCCGGGTGCTCGTCCCGGCCGGCTACACGTTGGACCGACTGCATCGGGTGGTCCAGCACGCGATGGGCTGGCGCGACTGCCACCTGCACTCGTTCGAGATCGACGCTGTGCAGTACGGCGAACCCGACCCGGACGGGGAGTTGGCGCTGCACGACGAGCTGGACGTTCGGCTGGACGCGGTCCTCGGCAAGGGCAGTCGGTTCTCCTACACCTACGACTTCGGGGACTGGTGGGAGCACGACCTGGTGGTCGAGGACGCGCTGACCGCCGACCCCGATGAGCGGTACCCGATCTGTCTCGACGGCGAGCGGGCCTGCCCACCGGAGGGTATCGGCGGGCCGCTGGGCTACCGCGCGCTGCTGGTCGCGCTGGCCGAGCAGGGCGATCCGGCGGACCTCGACGACCCACAGCAGGCGATGCTGCGCGACTGGGCAGGCTCCACGTTCGACCCCTCCCGCTTCGACGCCAGCCGCACCAACACCCTCCTGCGCCGCTTCTGCTGACGTCGCGCCACCCACCGCTCGCTCCTGCCGCGCCGCCCACTGTGGGGTGAGGCGCCTGGCGGGCCGGTGGCGGTAACGATCTGGGAACGCTCCCATCGACCTATTGACACCCCCGTTACCCGCCGGCAATCTCATGGGAGCGCTCCCGGGAGTGTCGTGGGTCACCCACGCTCCCCGGATCCGGCGTGGCAAGCACCCCCCACCACACCCACCCAGCCTCACCACCGGAAAGAGGGGTCAGCGAATGAGTGTCACCACGCGGCGTACCCGCCTGGCGGCCGCTGCCCTGGCCGCGATCACCGCAATCGGCGGTCTCGCGGCCTGCGGCAACGACGACGAGCCGGCGGCCGGCGAGAAGCCGGCAAAGCTGGTCGTCGACACCTTCGGCGAATTCGGCTACGACGAGATCGTCAAGCAGTACGAGAAGGACACCGGGATCAAGGTCGAGCTGCGCAAGACCGCCCAGCTCAACGAGTACCGCCCGAAGATCGTCCGCGCGCTGGCCACCGGCAAGGGCGCCTCCGACGTCATCGCGCTCGAAGAGGGCATCCTCAACGAGTTCAAGGCCAACCCGGCCAACTGGGCCGACCTCGCTCCGCTGGTCGCCGACCACAGCAAGGACTACCTGCCCTGGAAGTACGAGCTGGGCAAGGCGCCGGACGGCCGGCTGATCGGCCTGCCCACCGACGTCGGCAGCCTCGCGGTCTGCTACCGCCGGGACCTGTTCGAGGCCGCCAAGCTGCCCACCGAGCGGGACCAGGTCGCCGCCCTCTGGCCGGACTGGAACGGCTTCATCGAGACCGGCAAGAAGTACCGCGCGGCCACCGGCAAGGGGATGCTCGACTCGGTCACCACCGCCTCCAGCGCCGTGATGTTCCAGAAGGGCGGTGACCTGTTCTACGACAAGGAGGACAACGTCGTCGCCGAGACCAGCTCGTCGGTCAAGGCGGCCTGGGACACCGGTGTCGCCATGGCGGACGCCAACATCTCCGCGAAGACGGCGACCTGGTCGCCGGAGTGGTCGGCCGGTTTCAAGCAGGGCACCTTCGCGGCGACCTTCTGCCCGTCCTGGATGCTCGGCATCGTCCAGGAGAACTCCGGACCGGAGAACAAGGGCAAGTGGGACGTGGCGGCGGTCCCCGGCGGCGCGGGCAACTGGGGCGGCTCCTGGCTCGCCGTGCCGGAGCAGAGCAAGTACCAGAAGGAGGCGGCGAAGCTCGCCGAGTACCTCACCAACGCCCAGAACCAGGTGGCGGCGTTCAAGCTCAAGGGCCCACTGCCGACCAACCTTGAGGCGCTGAAGAACCCGGACTTCCTCGCCTACACCAACGAGTACTTCAACAACGCCCCGACCGGCAAGATCTTCGGGGACAGCGTGGCGAAGATCCAGCCGCTGCACCTCGGCCCGAAGCACCAGGGCATCAAGGAGAACGCCTTCGAGCCGGCACTGCGGTCGTACGAGAGCGGGCAGGCCGCGAAGGACAAGGCCTGGGAGCAGTTCGCCAAGGACGCCAAGACCCAGGGCGCCTTCTGACCTCTGATTCCTCTCCACAGCGGTGGCGTCCGGGCAGCCGTCCGGACGCCACCGGTGGCGTCCTGTTCCGCGTGCCACCCCGCAGCGCCGGCCTCCCGGCGCCGGGAAAGGAAATCCCATGAGCCTGCCGGCCACGACGGCGCCGCCGCCTCCCGCCGCGCCGCCCCCTGACCCGTCCACCCCGCGCCGGTCCCGCGCGCACTCGCTGACCCGCCTGGACCTGAAGTTCTCGCCGTACCTCTACATCGCGCCATTCTTCGTGATCTTCGGCGTCTTCGGGTTCTACCCGATGCTGCGGACCGCCTGGATGTCGCTGCACGACTGGAACCTGGTCGGTGACCACACCTTCATCGGGTTCGACAACTACACCGCACTCGTCACCGACGAGTACTTCTGGAACGCCACGGTCAACACCTTCGGCATCTTCCTGCTCTCCACCGTCCCGCAGCTACTGCTCGCCCTCTTCCTGGCGAACCTGCTGAACCGGACCTTCCTGCGCGCCCGGACGGTGTTCCGGATGGCGATCTTCATGCCGAACGTGGTCTCGGTCGCCGCGGTGGCCATCGTGTTCGGGATGCTCTTCCAACGCGACTTCGGCGTGTTCAACTGGCTGCTCGGCATGGTCGGCATCGACCCGGTGGACTGGGACGCGCAACGCTGGAGCTCCTGGACCGCCGTCGCGTCGATGGTCAACTGGCGGTGGACCGGCTACAACACGCTGATCCTGCTGGCCGGCATGCAGGCCATCCCGCGCGACCTGTACGAGGCCGCGTCGATCGACGGGGCCAACCAGTGGAAGCAGTTCTGGCGGATCACCCTGCCGATGCTCACCCCGACCTTCGTCTTCGTGGTGATCCTGTCGACCATCGGCGGACTGCAGCTCTTCACCGAGCCGCTGGTCTTCGCCAACGGCAACATCACCGGTGGCGACCAGCGGGAGTTCCAGACGCTGGCCATGTACATGTACGAGCTCGGCATCGAGAACCTGAACACGGCGGGGTACGGCGCCGCCGTGGCCTGGGCGATGTTCATCATGATCGCGCTGTTCTCGCTGCTCAACTTCCTGCTCGTCCGCCGCTCGGTGAAGTGAGGAGACAGCCGTGAACTCCGCCTCCCAGCGCCTCTGGCGCACCAGCCCGCTGACCTACTGCGCACTCGTGCTCGCGGTGCTCTTCTCGATCTATCCCTTCTACTACATGATCGTCATCGCCACCCGCAGCCTGGACGCCATCAACGACGTGCCGCCGCCGATGACGCCCGGCGACTCGTTCGGCGACAACTTCGGCCGGGTGCTCGACAACGACGCGGCGAACTTCGTCACCGGCCTGATCAACTCGCTGATCGTCTCGTCGGTGGTCACCCTCTCCGTGGTGATCACCGGGTCGCTGGCCGGCTTCGCGTTCGCCAAGCTGCGTTTCCGGGGCCGCAACGTCCTGCTGCTGTCGATCATCGTGACCATGATGATCCCCACCCAGCTCGGTCTGATCCCGCTCTGGGGGATGATCCAGGATTTCGGCTGGTACGACACCCTCTACGCGGTGACCGTGCCGTTCCTGGTCAGCGCGTTCGGCGTGTTCATGATGCGGCAGTACGCCAGCCAGGCGGTCTCCGACGAGCTGATCGAGGCCGGCCGAGTCGACGGGGCCAACACGTTCCGGATCTACTGGAACATCGTGCTGCCGGCGCTGCGGCCCGCCGCAGCCGTGCTCGGCCTGCTCACCTTCATGGAGACGTGGAACTCCTACCTGTGGCCGTACGCGGTGCTCACCCCGGAGAACCCCACCCTGCAGGTGTCGCTGGCGTTCCTGTCGTACGCCTACTACACCGACTACTCCCAGGTGTTCGCCGCCACGGCGATCGGTACCGTACCGCTGGTCATCGTGTTCATCGTGTTCGGCCGCCAGATCATCGGCGGGATCATGGAAGGTGCCGTCAAGTCGTGAGCAACCCCGCCAGCCCGCCCGCCGTCGGCGTCCTCGACGAGCGCCCCGGGCTGACCTTTCCGCCCGGCTTCCTGTGGGGGGCCGCGACAGCGGCGTACCAGATCGAGGGGGCGGCGGCCGAGGACGGCCGTACCCCGTCGATCTGGGACACCTTCAGCCACACCGACGGCCGGGTGCTCGCCGGGCACACCGGCGACGTGGCCTGCGACCACTACCACCGGCTTCGCGGCGACGTCGCGCTGATGGCCGAGCTGGGCCTGAAGTCGTACCGTTTCTCGGTCTCCTGGCCCCGGGTGCAGCCCGGCGGCACCGGTGCGGCCAACCCGCAGGGCCTGGACTTCTACCGGCGGCTCGTCGACGAGCTGCTGGCGCACGACATCGAGCCGTGGCTCACCCTCTACCACTGGGACCTGCCGCAGCCGCTGGAGGACGCCGGCGGCTGGCCGGCCCGGGACACCGCCGCCCGCTTCGCCGACTACACGACGCTGGTCGCCGACGCGCTCGGCGACCGGGTGCGCTACTGGACCACGCTGAACGAGCCGTGGTGCTCGGCGTTCCTCGGCTACGGCTCCGGCGTGCACGCCCCCGGCCGCTCCGACGGCGCGGACGCCGTCCGCGCCGGACACCACCTGATGCTCGGGCACGGCCTGGCCGTGCAGGCGCTGCGGACCGCCCGGCCCAGCGCCGAGGTGGGCGTGACGGTCAACCTGTACCCGGTCGACCCGGCCAGCGACGCCCCCGCCGACGTGGACGCGGCCCGGCGGATCGACGCGCTGGCCAACCGGTTCTTCCTCGACCCGCTGCTGCGCGGGTCGTACCCGGCGGACCTGGTGGCCGACCTGAGCACGGTGACCGACTTCGACCACGTGCGCGACGGGGACCTGGCGACCATCTCCACGCCACTGGACGTGGTCGGGGTCAACTACTACAGCCGGCACGTGGTCGCCGCCCCGGTCGAGGGCGCGGAGCCGGAGCCGTACTGGCGGGCACCCTCCTGCTGGCCGGGTAGCGAGGACGTCCGGTTCGTCACGCGCGGCGTCCCGGTCACCGACATGAACTGGGAGATCGACGCCCCGGGCCTGACCGAGACGTTGCGCCGGGTGCACGACGAGTACACCGACCTGCCGCTCTACGTCACCGAGAACGGCTCCGCGTTCGTCGACACGGTGGTCGACGGGCAGGTCGACGACGTCGACCGGTTGGCCTACTTCGACGCCCACCTGCGCGCCGCGCGCGAAGCGATCAACGCCGGGGTGCCCCTGCGCGGATACTTCGCCTGGTCGCTGATGGATAATTTCGAATGGGCCTGGGGTTACACCAAGCGGTTCGGCATGATCCATGTCGACTACGACAGCCAGGTCCGCATCCCCAAGTCCAGTGCCAGGTGGTACGCCTCGGTGATCCGACGCAACGGTCTGGCCGCACAATAGGCTCGGGCCAGCCATCAGGGCGGTCCTGGTGTCCACCTCCCGCAGGTGGCACCGGGTCCGCCCGCCGTCGGAGGAGCAGACGATGACAACGCAGCGCACCCGGTCGCTCGGGCGCCCGACCCTCGATGCGGTCGCGGCGCGCGCCGGCGTCGGGCGGGGCACGGTCTCCCGCGTGGTCAACGGCTCGCCCCAGGTCAGCCCGGAGGCCCGGGCCGCGGTCCAGCAGGCCATCGCCGAGTTGGGGTACGTGCCGAACCGGGCCGCCCGCGCGCTGGTCACCCAGCGGACCGACTCCGTCGCGCTGGTGGTGTCCGAATCCGGTGATCGGGTCTTCACCGAGCCGTTCTTCGCCGGCATCGTGCGGGGGATCAGCTCCGCGCTGTTGGAGACGCCGATGCAGCTCTGGCTGGCCATGGCCCAGTCGCCGGTGGAGCGGGAGCGGGTCGAGCACCACCTGACCAACCAGCACGTCGACGGCGTACTGCTGCTGTCGTTGCACGACTCCGACCCGCTGCCGACCCTGCTGGAGGAGCGCGGCCTGCCCGCCGTCCTCGGCGGCCGGCCCGCCCGGATGCTGCAACCGGGCGCCCAGGCGGCCTGGTTCGTCGACGTGGACAACGTTGGCGGCGCGCGGCAGGCGGTGGAGTACCTGGCCGGCCGGGGGCGGCGCCGGATCGCCACCATCGCCGGGCCGCAGGACATGGGCGCCGGCCTGGCCCGGTTGGTTGGCTACACCGAGGCGGTCAAGGCCACCGGGGCCGGCGTCAACCCCGACCTGATCGCGTACGGCGACTTCAGCGAGGGCAGCGGCGCGGCCGGCATGCGGCGGCTGCTGGATGCCTGCCCGGACCTGGACGCGGTCTTCGTCGCGTCCGACCTGATGGCGTTCGGCGCGCTGCGTACCCTGCGCGAGGCCGGACGGCGGGTGCCCGAGGACGTCGCGGTGATCGGCTTCGACGACGCGCCGATCTCCCGGCAGGCGGATCCGCCGCTGACCACGGTCTTCCAGCCGGTGGAGGAGATGGGCCGGCAGATGGCCCGGCTGCTGGTCGCCCGCATCCGCGGCGACGACCTCCCAGCCCCCCACATCCTCCTGGACACCCAACTAGTCCACCGCGCCTCCGCCTAACTCGAAAATCGAACCGCACGTAGACGCGCGGCAGCATCCCGCGTAGCGAAGCGGAGCGGGATGGGTTCTTGCTGGGTGGGCGGCTGTTATGCGGCGAGGTCGAGGGTGACGCGGTAGCCGAGGGCTTCGAGGTGGTGGATGTGGTTGCGTTTGCGGCGTTCGGTGTCGGTGCGGGTGAGGTAGAAGTCGGCTCCGAGGTCGTGGAAGCGGGTTTCGGGGTTGGATAGCAGGTGCCAGATGATGGTCAGGACCGAGCGGCCGACTGCGACGATCGCGCGTTTGGCGCCGCGTCGTCGGGCGATGCGCCGGTATCGTTCGCCGAGGAACGTGCTGGTCCGGGCGGCGGAAACCGCGATCTGCCCGAGGACGCGGGCGAGGTAGCGGTTGCCGTGTCCGGTTGATCCGTTGCCTTTGCGGCGGCCGGCTGACTCCTTGACACCGGGGGCGAACTTGGCCCAGCCCGCCAGGTGGGCTGGCGTGGGGAAGCGGGTCATGTCCACGCCGATCTCGGCGATGATCGCGGCAGCGGCGGCCGGGCCGACCCCGGGGATGTCAAGCAGCCGGGCCGCCGCCGGGGCGAAAGGGGCCAGTTGCGCCTCGATCCGGGCGTCGACGTCGCGGATGTCGGCCTCGATCGCCTCGACTCGGGCGATCATTTTGCCCAGCAGGAACGCGTGGTGGTCGGTGAAGTGGCCGGTGAGGGCTTCCTGCAGCGCGGGGATCTTGCGTCGCAGGCTGGAACGGGCCAGTTCGGCCAACGTGTGAGGGTCACGCTGCCCGGCGATCAGCGCTGCCATCATCGCCCGCCCGGACGTGCCGAACAGGTCGCTGACCACGACCGACAGCTTGATCTGCGCGTCTTCGAGCAGCTTCTCCGCCCGGTTGCGTTCCGCCCCGGCCTCGGCGATCAGATCGACCCGGTAGCGGGTCAGGTCCCGCAGCATCCGGATCGGCGAGGGTGGCACGAAACTCGGCCGGATCATCTGCCGTTCGGCGACCTTGCACAACCACACCGCGTCCAGCTTGTCGGTCTTCGGCCGGCCCGGTAGATGCTTGACGTCGCGGGCGTTGACCAGCCACACCTCGAAGCCGTGCGCTTCCAACAGGTAGAACACCGGCTTCCAGTAGTCACTGGTGGCTTCCATCACCACCCGGGTCACCCCCAGCACGGCCAGGCGTTCCGCCAGCCCGATCAACGATCGGGTCATCGTCGGGTAGGTCCGCACCTCCTGCAGCCGCCGCCCGGGAGTAGCGTCGTCCGGCACTCGTGCGCAGCACACCAGCGATGCCTTACCGATATCCAAGCCGGCGACATGCGTGATGATCTCTTCCTCGTCGTGCGCCCGTTCCAGCACTACACCCTCCTAGCAGCACAAACAGCAAGGACGGTCGCCCGCGGCAGCCACAGAACGGGTGAATCTAACTCGCGTGCTCGCAGCAACAGTGAAGGGCCCATAACGCGGCTGCCCGCGTCCGACTAACCCACGACCTCGTACGGACCAAGGAGATACGACGTCAGCGGGCGACCAACACGATTTTCAGCCCGGAACGGGCCACCTCGCCAGAGGCGACAGGGACTAACCCCCCGGCCTCCCCGGTCCCGCCCCCTCGCGCCCGCGCCCGCTCGCGCCCCCTCGCGGCGTGATCATGAGGTTGACGGGGACAATTCGGGCACGACGCACCGCTAACCTCATGATCACCGGGTGAAGCGCGCATGATCGCGCTCGATCCTGGATGTAGTGGTGTTGGGCTTGGGCGAGGGGACTACATCCTGGATCGAGCGCGATCATCGGGTGCGGCGTGCGGCGTGCGGCGTGCGGCGTGCGGCGTGCGGCGTGCGGGGTGCGGTGGGTGGCGTGGTCAGGCGGGGGTGGGGGTCCAGCGGCGGAGTTCGCGCTTGGCCAGGGAGTTGCGGTGGACCTCGTCGGGGCCGTCGGCCAAACGCAGGGTGCGGATCTGCGCCCAGAGGGCGGCCAGCGGCGTGTCCTGGCTGACGCCGGCGCCGCCGTACCCCTGGATGGCCTTGTCGACCACCCACTCCGCCATCGCCGGCGTGCCGATCTTGATGGCCTGGATCTCGGTGTGCGCGCCCTTGTTGCCGACGGTGTCCATCAGCCAGGCCGTCTTGAGCACCAGCAGCCGGGACTGCTCGATGCGCACCCGTGACTCGGCGATCCACTCCCGGACCACGCCCTGCTCGGCCAGCGGCCGGCCGAACGCGATCCGCTCGTTGGCCCGCCGGCAGAGCAGCTCCAACGCCCGCTCGGCCATCCCGATCATCCGCATGCAGTGATGGATGCGGCCCGGGCCCAGTCGGGCCTGGGCGATGGCGAAACCGGTGCCCTCGGCGCCGATCAGGTTCTCCGCCGGCACCCGGACGTCGGTGAAGTCGATCTCGGCGTGCCCGCCATGGGAACCGTCGGTGTAGCCGAAGACGGTCATGCCCCGGCGCACCGTCACCCCCGGGGTGTCCCGGGGGACCAGCACCATGCTCTGCTGGCGGTGCCGGTCGGCGTCCGGGTCGGTCTTGCCCATCACGATGAAGATCTCGCAGCGCGGGTCCATCGCACCGGACGACCACCACTTGCGCCCGTTGATCACGTACTCGTCGCCGTCGCGGGTGATCCGGGTGGCGATGTTGGTGGCGTCGGAGGACGCGACGTCCGGCTCGGTCATGCAGAACGCGGAGCGGATCTCGCCCTCCAGCAGCGGCATGAGCCAGCGCTCCCGCTGCGCGTCCGAGCCGAACTCGGCCAGCAGTTCCATGTTGCCGGTGTCCGGAGCCGCACAGTTGACCGCCTCCGGTGCCAGGTGCGGGCTGCGCCCGGTCAGCTCGGCGAGCGGGGCGTACTGGAGGTTGGTCAGGCCGGCGCCGTAGCGCGGGTCGGGCAGGAAGAGGTTCCACAGGCCGCGCTTGCGGGCCTCCGCCTTCAGCTCGGCCAGCACCGGCGTACGCGACCACGGGTCGCCGGCGACCGCCTGCTCGGCGTGCACCGCCTCGGCTGGATAGACGTGCTCGGTCAGGAACCGGGTCAGCTCGTCGCGCAGCTCCTCGGTCCGGGCGTCGTACGAGAAATCCATCACCGCTCCCTGGCGGCGGTCAGCCCGTGTTCGACCAGCGGTGCCACCATGTCGCCGATCCGGTCGAAGCCCTCGCCGAGCGTCTGCCCGAGCGTGTGGCGGTAATGGATGCCCTCGCAGATGACCGCGAGCTTGAAACAGCCGAGCGCCACGTGCCAGTGCAGCGGCCCGACGTCGACGTCGCTGCGCCCGGCGTACCGGTCGATCAACTCGGCGCCGGTGGGGAAGCCGGCGCGCGGGCCGAGCCCGTCGGCGACCGGATTGCCGGCGGTCGTCTCGCTGTCGCCCAGCACGTTCCAGTACGTCAGTAGCAGCCCCAGGTCGGCGAGCGGGTCGCCGAGGGTGGCCATCTCCCAGTCGAGCACCGCGTGCACTGCCACCGGGTCGGCCGAGGCGAGGAGATTGTCCAGCCGGTAGTCGCCGTGCACGATCCGGCCCGCGTTCGCACCCTCGGGCGCGGTCGCCGCGAGCAGGTCGCGCAGCTCGTCGATGCCGGGCAGTGGGCGGCTGCGCGAGCGGTCGAGCTGCCCGGCCCAGCGGCGGACCTGCCGGGCCAGGTAGCCCTCGGGACGGCCGAAGTCGCTCAGCCCGACCGCGGCCGGCTCGACGGTGTGCAGCGCGGCCAGGGTGTCCATCATCGCCATTGCGAGGGCCCGGCGTCGCTCGTCGCCCAGCGGGTCGGTCTGGTGGCGGTTGCGGAACACCTCGCCGGGCATCCGCTCCATCAGGTAGAACGGCGCGCCGAGCACCTCCGGGTCCGTGCAGAGCAGCAGCGCACCCGGCACCGGCACATCGGTCGGCGCCAGCGCCGAGATGACCCGGAACTCGCGGGCCATGTCGTGGGCGGTCGCCAGCACGTGCCCCAGCGGCGGCCGGCGCAGCACGACCTCGCGGTCGCCGAGGCGCAGCAGGTAGGTGAGGTTGGACTTGCCGCCCGCGATCAGTTGGGCCCGCAGCGGCCCGACGGCCAACTCGGGGCGGTGCTCTGCCAGATAGTCGGCGAGCCGAGCCAGGTCCAGCCCGGCGGGCGAGGCCGGAACGGCTCCCGGCCGGATCGCATCGACGGCCGGATCGGTCATCCGACTAGTTGATGGCAGCCGGCTCACGTTGTCAAGGTCGGATTTTGCCCTCGGGACATGCCTCTGCAACAGGGACGAAATGGTCACGGACCAGGCTGGGACCAGCCCTGCCGGCCACTGCCGGCCCGCCGAGCGGAGGGACAGACATGTTGCTGCGAGTTCGGGTCACCCTGCCGGACCGTCCGGGCACCCTCGGCCAGGTCGCCCGCACGCTGGGCGTATCCGGCGCGGACATCGTCCAGGTGGTGGTCCTGGAGCGGCTCGGCGGGCGCGCGGTGGACGACTTCACGGTGGTCTGGCCGGGCGCGGCCCGGGTGGAGCGGCTGCTGGCCGGCCTCGCGGCGATTCCGGGCGTCCGGGTGGACGGTGTGTGGCGGGCGATCGGCGCGCCCACCACCACCGGCCAGGACGCGGAGCTGCTGGCCCAGGTCGCGGCGAACCCCGCCGACGGGCTGGCCACCCTGGTCGACGCGGTACCCGGGCTGCTGGCGGCCGACTGGGCCGTTGCCGCCGTGGTGCCGCTGGACTGGGCGTCGCGGACCGGAGGCGCCGGCGGGGCGACCGTCGAGCACGCCAGCTGGCGTGCTCCCGTACCGCTGCGGCTGCCGGAGGTGACCCCGCTGCGCGGCCGGTCGGTGACCACGCCCGACGACACGCACCACGCGATCACGCCGTTCGGCCGGGCCGGCCTGGTGCTGGTGGTGGCCCGTGAGCACAGCGACACCCTCTCCGCCGCCGCGTTCCACAGCACCGAGGTGGACCGGCTCACCCAGCTCGTCCGGGCCAGCGCGGTGATCCTCGGTGACCGGCTGGACCTGGTCGGCGCGCCTCCGGTGGTCGCTGGCCCCTGAGCAACCCGAGGAGTTCCCGGGACGTCACCGGCGAGCAACCGGGCGGCAACAGCCGGAGGCGAGGCTCATACCGGGGAAGGGAGCCAACCATGACGTTGTGGCGGATTCGAGCCACCGTGGACGACCGACCGGGGTACCTGTCGGTTCTCACGGCGAGCCTCGCGCTGCGCGGGGTCAACATCCTCACCGTGCAGGTGCAACCCACCGAGCACGGCGCGGTGGACGATTTCCTGGTCGACGCGCCGGACGCGCTCGACGAGGCCGAACTGATCGCCGCCGTCGAGCGGGGTCGGGGCCGGGACTGCTGGGTGGCGCGCAGCGAGGCGCGCGGCCTGGCCGACCAGCCCACCCGGGTGCTCGGGCTGGCCAACCGGCTGGTGCGCGACCCCGACGCGACGGGCGAGGCGCTGCGTACCCTGCTCGGTGCGGATTCGGTCAGCTGGCGGCCCGCGTCGATCGGCCTCGACCGGGGGATCGTCGGCGCCAGCATGCTGCTGGCCGACCCGGCGGGCGGCTCGTTCGCGCTGCGGCGGGCCGCGCCCGCCTTCACTCCGGCGGAGTACGCGCGGGCGCAGGCCCTGGTCGAGTTGGCCGCCACGGTGGCGCGCCGGGCCGCCGAACAGGTCACCCTGGTGCTGCCTGACGGTGCCGAGCTGACCGTCCGGCCGGCCTGCGCGGATGACGTGGCGGGCGTGCTGGAGCTGCACGAGGGTTGCTCAGTGCGCAGCCGGCACCGGCGCTACCTGGGCGGGGCGGCGCTGCCGCAGCCGGCCCGACTGCGTCGGCTGCTGGAGCCGAGCCGAGGGCTGACCCTGATCGCCTCGGCACCTGCCTCCGACGGTGTGGCGGAGTCGGTGGTCGCGATGGCGAACCTGCTCGGCGAGGGCGACGAGGCCGAGGTGGCGTTGCTGGTACGCGACGACTGGCAGCGGCGAGGGCTGGGCTCGGCGCTGCTGCGCCGGCTGGTCGGGCACGCCGACCGGGCCGGGTACGCGGCGTTGCTGCTGCACGTCCAGGCCGAGAACACCCCGATGCTGCGGACCCTGCGCCGGCTGGATCGGCCCAGTGTTGCCGAGCGTGACGGCGCCCTGCTCACCCTCACCGTTCCACTCGCCGTCCCCGCTCCGGTGGAAAGGAAGGGCACCTTCCTGACGCCCGGGGCATAGCAGGAACTCCGCCAGCGCGGTGTCGAGCGGGCCCCCTGCCGTGCCGCCAGGGGGCCCTTCCGCACACCTCGATCAGGTGGTGGGGTAGCTGCTGTAGTCGGGGAAGTTGCCGTAAAGCCGGCTGTCGCCGCCGACGGTGACCGCCTGCACCAGCAGGTCGCCGCCGACGAACGCGCCCTTCCAGGAGGCGCCCCGGCCACCGAACGCCTCGTCCCGGTCGCCGCGCGAGCGCGGCTTGTTGATGCCCACCTTGAACGCCTGGAGGTCCACCGCGAGCTTGCCGGCCTCGTCGGTGTCGTCGCAGGCCAGCGACGCGACCAGCGCGCCGTTGGAGGCGTTCATCGCGGCCAGCAGTTCGTCGGTGGTGTCGACCACGACGATCGTGTCGACCGGCCCGAACGGCTCGGCGTGCATCAGCCGGGACCGGCCGGGCGGGGCGAGCAGCACCGACGGCGCCACGTACGCCGAGGTGTCCTGCTCGGGCAGGAACGGTGCGCCGGTCAGCTTGCCCCGGTGCAGCGGCACCGCGCCGCCGCGGACCGCCTCGTCGACCTTGCGGTGCAGCTCGTCGGCCTTGGCGGCGCTGATCAGCGGCCCGAAGTCCAGCTCGGGCAGCGGGTCGCCGGGCCGCCAGGTCTCGTCCACGGCGAGCGGGTGGCCGAAGCGGACCGAGCGCACCACCGGCAGGTACATGTCGAGGAACTCGTCGACCAGGTCGCGCTGCACCACGAACCGGGGGTACGCGGTGCAGCGCTGCTTGCCGTACTCGAAGCCCTTCTTCAGGTGCGTGGCGAGCAGGTCCCACTGGGAGAAGTTCCAGATGCCCCAGGCGTTGAGGCCCTCCTGCTCGATGAAGTGCCGCTTGTCGCTGTCCAGCAGCGCGGCGGCCACCTTGCCCCCGTTGGAGCGCCCGCCGACGAACGCCACCGCCCCGATCTCCGGCGCGCGGACCAGCACTTCGGACAGTTCCTCGCCGCCGCCGGAGACCAGCGTGGCGGGCAGCCCGGCCCGGCGCATCAGCGCGTGCGCGACGGTCAGGCAGACCGCGCCGCCCTGTGACGGGGTCTTGGCGATGACCGCGTTGCCGGCCAGCAGTTGGACCAGCTCGGCGTGCACCAGGACGCTCATCGGGTAGTTCCACGACGCGATGTTGCTGACCGGGCCGGGCAGCGGTTCGCGGCCGTCGGCGAGCATCCGGTCGATCTCGCCTGCATACCAGCGGACGCCGTCCAGCGCGCGGTCCACATCGGCGCAGGCCAGCCGCCACGGCTTGCCGATCTCCCAGACCAGCAGCAGCGCGAGCAGGTCGCGGTGGGCGGTGAGCGCGTCCAGCGCGTCGGTGACCCGGGATTTGCGCTCGGCGAGTGGGGTCTGGGCCCAGGCCCGGTGCGCGGCGGCGGCGTGCGCGACCGCGGCGCGGGCGGTGTCGGCGTCGAGCCGGGGCAGGTTGACCACGACGGTGTTGTCCACCGGGGTGCGGACCGGTGCGGGGCGGCCGATGGCCCGCCAGTCGCCTTCGACCAGGTTGTGCAGGGTGGTGACGCCGTCGATCTCGGCGCCGAACGCCTCCGGGGTGGCGGCCACCGCGCGGGCGAGGACGTCGGACCATGCGGTGCCCTCGGCGAGTCGTAGTGCCATCGCGTTCTCCTCAGGGTTGTCCGGGGAGCGGCGGCGTCGATGGCACCACTGGTGACCGGTACTGTCTCGCGCCGGGTAGCGGGTCAGCAACAGTACGTTTGTCTGGCTGGACACGGTCGCGTCCGCGCAGCCCGGCGGCTCGCTCGATGGCGAACCGTCCGACCTGCGCAGACGTTCCCTGTTAAATCAACGAATATCGATGATGTGACCTAGCCCCCGGGCGCCGTCGACCGGTTACCCGTCAGTACGGATCGACGGCGGGAGCGGATCAACCGCCCAGTGCGTCGACCGCCTCGGCGGTGGTGCAGACCGTGCCCAGCGCGCGGAAGATGTTGTTCACCGCGAACTCGTGCGCGGACGTCTGGAGGCCGCTCATCGCGTCCTGCGGCAGCACCACCCGATAGCCGATCTCGTAGCCGATCCGGGCGGTCTGTTCCACCCCGTAGTTGGTGGCCACGCCGGCCACCACCAGCGTGTCGACGCCCCGCTCGCGCAGCGTCGCGTCCAGGCCGGTGTCCTGGAACGGGCCCCAGGTGCGCTTGGTGATCTCCAGGTCGCCCGGGTGTGGCGCAACCTCCGGCACCAGTTGGCTGCCGGCTGACTGTGGATCGACGCCCGGCTGGTCGAACCGGACCACCACGACCAACGCCCCGGCGGCGCGTGCGGCGTCGGCGAGCGCGACGCACCGGGCCACCACCTCGGCGCCGGAGTGCGGGGCGAGGGCCTGGTCGACCATCTGTCGTTGTAGGTCGATCAGAAGGATGGCGGTACGGGATGGTTCCAGGGCATTCATCGGCCGACCCTAGCAACGGCGCGACCGGCCGCCGGAGGAGCTCCGGCGGCCGGTCGGCACTGCGGCGGGATCAGCTGGTGAAGGTGATCCGGTCGCGACGGCGGCGCAGCATCAGCAGCGCCCCGCCGCCGATGAGGGCGACGCCGCCCAGCGCGATGCTGGTGACGGCGACGCCGGTCTTCGGCAGGCCGCCCTCGCCGCCGCCGCTACCCGTGCTCGGCGACGGCGAGATCGAGTCCGACGGCGCGACGGAGTCCGACGGCGACACCGACTGCGACGGCGAGGTCGACTGCGAGGGGGACGTGGACTGCGACGGGGAGACGGAGGTCGACGGCGTCGGCGACGCGGTGGTCGACGGGCTTGGGCTGGGCGACTGGCCGGTGCCGGCGCACGTGTGGCTGAGGTTGAACTTGTCGGCCCCGCCGGTGATCTGGGCGGTGCCGGCGCTCAGCGTCCAGCCGGCCGGGGTGAAGACGTAGGCGTGCATCACCTTGTCGCCGGCCTTGTAGAAGTAGTCCGGGTACGCGTCGGTGCTGTCCGGCACCCGCACCTGGACCGGTGTGGAGCTGTTGGCGAAGGTGAGGGTCAGCGACTCGAAGCTGCTGTCGCCCCGCCCCTGCTGCGGGAGAACGAAGTGCCACCCGTCGTAGCCGGCCGGAAGGTCGTCGAACCGTTCGTCGCCACACTCCTGGTTGGCGAAGGTCCCCGCCTGCGAACCCACGTGGGCCGGGTTGAGCGAAATCGACGTGGCGACCGCCCAGGCGGGCGAGCCGATGGCGAGACCGGCCGTGGCGGCGGCCGTGCAGACGGCCGCGCGCGCCAGGCGCCGACGCTGTGGCATGAGGATTCCTCCGAGATTGGCCGAGGGGACGGCACATGATCCATCCGCGGGATCCCCGACCGGCATCGGTCAATCGGCCTGAGCTGCGACGACGTCCTGGACAGGAGGTGGATCCCGGCGGACTTTCCCGGCCGTCGAGCGCGTGTCGCGGTAACGCGTACGTGCGCTGCGACGCTGCCGGCGCACTCGGCGGGCTTCCCAACCGGCGGTGTCCACATTACATTGTCGCTTATCCATGGGAGCGCTTCCATAGATGCTCATGGTCACTCCACCACCCCGCAGTCGCCGGTGGCCGTGCCGTTCGACGCCGTCCCGCGTCGGTGCGGCCGCCGGCGGCGCCTCCGACAGGAGCCCGCCATGCGCCACCCCACCCGGCCGGTCCCCGGCCACCCCGGCCGATCGCCGGTCGTCGACCAGCCCTGGCCGCGGCGGCTGCTGGCTGCCGGCGTCGCCCTGCTCACCGGGCTGTCCCTCGCGGTCGCCGCACCCCCGTCCGGGCCCGCGTCCGCCGCGCCGGCCTTCAACTACGCCGAGGCGTTGCAGAAGTCGCTGCTCTTCTACGAGGCGCAGCAGTCCGGCCGGCTGCCCGACTGGAACCGGGTCTCCTGGCGTGGCGACAGTGCGCTCACCGACGGAGCCGACGCGGGGCTGGACCTCACCGGCGGCTGGTACGACGCCGGCGACCACGTCAAGTTCGGCTTCCCGATGGCGTTCAGCGCCACCATGCTCGCCTGGGGCGCGGTCGAGTACCGCAGCGGCTACACGGCCTCCGGGCAGTTGCCGCACCTGCTGAACAACCTGCGCCACGTCAACGACTACTTCATCAAGGCACACCCCGCGCCGAACGTCCTCTACGGACAGGTCGGCAAGGGCGACGACGACCACAAGTGGTGGGGACCCGCCGAGGTGCTGCCAATGGCGCGGCCCGCGTACAAGATCGATGCGAGCTGTGGCGGCGCGGACCTGGCGGGGGAGACGGCGGCCGCGATGGCCGCCTCCTCGATGGTGTTCCGGCCCACCGACGCGGCCTACGCCGACCGGCTGCTCGGGCACGCCCGGCAGCTCTACACCTTCGCCGACACGGTGCGGAAGTCATACCACGAGTGCATCACCGATGCGACCAGCTTCTACCGCTCGTGGAGCGGCTGGCAGGACGAACTGGTCTGGGGCGCGATCTGGCTGTACCGGGCCACCGGCGAGGCCAGCTACCTGGCCAAGGCCGAGAGTGAGTACGACAAGCTCGGCACCGAGAACCAGTCCACCACCCGCTCCTACAAGTGGACCATCGCCTGGGACAACAAGCAGTTCGGCGCGTACGTGCTGCTGGCCAACCTGACCGGCAAGCAGAAGTACGTCGACGACGCCAACCGCTGGCTGGACTACTGGACCGTCGGCGTGAACGGCCAGCGGGTGCCCTACTCGCCCGGCGGGATGGCGGTGCTCGACTCCTGGGGTGCACTGCGGTACGCCGCCAACACCTCCTTCGCCGCGCTGGTCTACAGCGACAGGACCACCGACGCGACCCGCAAGGCGCGCTACCACGACTTCGCCGTCCGGCAGATCAACTATGCGCTGGGCGACAACCCGCGCAGCTCCAGCTACGTCATCGGGTTCGGCGCCAACGCGCCGCGCAACCCGCACCACCGCACCGCGCACGGCTCCTGGTGGGACAGCCAGAGCGTGCCCGTCGAAACCCGACACACCCTCCACGGCGCGCTGGTCGGCGGCCCGTCCGCGGCCAACGACGCGTACACCGACAGCCGGTCGGACTACGTGATGAACGAGGTGGCCACCGACTACAACGCCGGCTTCACCTCCGCGCTGGTCCGGCTGGTCTCCGAGTACGGCGGCAATCCGCTCACCGGTTTCCCGGTCGCCGAGACGCCGGACCTCGACGAATTGACCGTGGAAACCACCGTGATGCAGGCCGAGCCCCGGGCCACCGGGCTGAAGGCGATCATCTACAACAAGTCCGCGTTCCCGGCCCGGGCCCTGACCGACGGCCGGTTCCGGTACTACTTCCGCCCCGACGGCACCGGGCCGGTGCAGGTCACCGCCGGCTACACCCAGGGCTGCCCGTCCCCGACCACTGCCCGGCAGTTCAGCGGCGACATCTGGTACGTCGAGGTGGACTGCACCGGGCACACCATCGCGCCGGCCGGCCAGTCGCAGCACCGGATGGAGGTCCAGTTCAAGATCGGGGTGCCGGAGGGCGGCACCTGGGACCCCACCAACGACCCGTCGTACCAGGCCACCGCCGGGCCCAACGCGCGCGTTCCGCTGTACTCGGGCGGCACCCGGGTCTGGGGCGACGAGCCCGGACCGGCCACGCCGGACACGACCGCTCCGACCGTGCCCGGCCAGCCCGTCGCGTCCAACCTCACGGCCCGCTCGGTCACCCTGACCTGGGCGGCGTCCACGGACAGTGGCGGTAGTGGGCTGGCCGGGTACGAGGTCCGCGAATTCCTGGTCGGCAACGACGTGGTGGTGATCCGGCCCGTCACCGGCACCTCGCTGACCGTCTCGACGCTGCTGCCGGAGCGGACGTACCAGTTCACGGTGGTGGCCCGCGACGGCGCTGGCAACACGTCGGCCGCCTCGCCGACACTCAGCGTGACCACGCCGCCGGCCGGTAGCGTCGACACCACCGCGCCGAGCGCGCCCGGCACCCCGGTCGCCTCGGCCGTCACCGCCACCGGGCTCACCCTGAGCTGGCCGGCGTCGACCGACAACGTCGGCGTCACCGGGTACCGGGTCTACCGGGAGGCCAGCACCACCGACCCGCTGGTCGGCTCGCCGACCGCCGCCACGCTGGCGGTGTCCGGGCTGACCGCCTCCACGGCGTACCAGTTCTACGTGGTGGCCGTGGACGCGGCCGGCAACACCTCCGCGGCGTCCGTGCCGGTCGCCGTGACCACCGCGCCTCCGCCAGCCGGCGGTGCCTGCGCGGTGGGGTACGTCACCAGCGACTGGAGCACCGGCTTCACCGCCACCGTGACGATCACGAACACCGGCACCACCGCGATCAACGGCTGGACGCTGAGGTTCAGCTTCCCCGGCGGGCAGACCGTCAGCCAGGGCTGGTCGGCGACGATCAGCCAGGCCGGCGCGGCGGTGACCGCGACGAACCTCTCCTACAACGGGACCGTGGCCCCGGGGGCGTCGGTGAGCTTCGGCTTCAACGGCACCCACTCCGGCAGCAACCCGAAACCCACCGCCTTCACCGTCAACGGCACCGCCTGCACGCTCGCCTGACCGAGATCTTGGACAGTTGCCGTTCACCGGGAACGGCAACTGTCCAAGATTCACTTGTCGTCCCGCCAACCGGCGGCAATGAGGGCGCCACGGACGGTTGAGGTCCCGGCCGGCTCACTCCACGAGGTCGTCGGCGAGCAGGTCCATCAGCAGGCCGTCGTGCCAGCGACCGTCCTCGCCGCGCTCGTAGCGGCGCAGCACCCCCACCGGTCGGAAACCAGCCTTGGCGTACGCCCGGATGGCGGCGCTGTTCGCCGCCGCCGGGTCGATGGTGAAGCGGTGGTGGCCGTACTCGTCGATCAGGTGCCGGGCCAGGGTGCGGATGGCGTCCACGCCGAGCCCGGCGCCGCGTACCGCCGGGTCGAGGAAGATGTCCAGGCTGGCGTGCCGGTAGTCCGGGTCCGATTCGGCGTACCACTGGATCGCGCCGATCACCCGGCCGTCGTGCTCGATGGCGTACAGCGTCAGATCGTCGTCGTCCAGGTCGGCGCGGACGGAGTCGGTCAGGTCGTCGCCGCCCCGCCACCACCGGCGTACCTCCGGATCGGCCCGGATCGCCGCGAGGGCCGTCACGTCGTCGTCCGTCACCGGCCGCAACGTCACCGCACGCCCCCGCAGCATCGGCTCAGCCCCGGATCTCGCCGTGCTCGACGCAGACCGCCGACCAGCCGACCGGCAGCACCTGCACCTTCATCCGGCGGCGGCAGTGCGGGCAGTAGCGCGGCGGCTCCAGCGCCCGGGCCGCCGCGCACGACTCGTGCCCGCCGATCGCCGCGTCCTCGCCGCAGCGGTCACACCAGCGCTGCGCCGCCACGGGCTCGACAAGCTCGGTCACGTCGTTCTCACCGGATCATCTCAGAGGGTCGCCGAGAGGGCCTTGACCGGCATCTTCAGCTCGTCCAGCAGGTCCAGGTCGGCGGTCGCTGGCCGACCCAGCGTGGTCAGGTAGTTGCCGACGATCACCGCGTTGATGCCACCGAGCAGACCGTCGCGGGTGCCCAGGTCACCGAGGGTGATTTCCCGGCCGCCCGCGTACCGCAGGATGGTGCGCGGCATGGCCAGCCGGAACGCGGCGATGGCCCGCAGCGCGTCCTTGCCCTCCACGACCGGGCGGTCACCCAGCGGCGTGCCGGGGCGGGGGTTGAGGAAGTTCAGGGGCACCTCGTGCGGGTTGAGCTCGGCGAGCTGCGCGGCGAACTCCGCCCGCTGCTCGACGGTCTCGCCGAGGCCGAGGATGCCGCCGCAGCACACCTCCATGCCGGAGTCGCGGACCATCCGCAGCGTCTCCCAGCGCTCCTCCCAGGAGTGCGTGGTGACCACGTTCGGGAAGTACGACTGGCAGGTCTCCAGGTTGTGGTTGTAGCGGTGCACGCCCATGTCGACCAGGTCGTCGACCTGCTCCTGGGAGAGCATGCCCAGCGACGCGGCGACCTGGATGTCGACCTCGGCCTTGATGGCGGCGACGCCCTCGCGCATCTGCTTCATCAGCCGGGCGTCCGGGCCGCGCACGGCGGCCACGATGCAGAACTCGGTCGCCCCGGTCTTCGCGGTCTGCTTCGCCGCCTCGACCAGCGACGGGATGTCCAGCCAGACCGAGCGCACCGGGGAGGTGAACAGGCCGGACTGGGAGCAGAAGTGGCAGTCCTCCGGGCAGCCGCCGGTCTTCAGCGAGACGATCCCCTCGACCTCGACCTCCGGGCCGCACCACCGCATCCGCACGTCGTGGGCGAGCTGGAGGGCGGCGGGCAGGTGCTCGTCGGGCAGGTTGAGCACGGCGAGGACGCCGGCCTGGTCGAGGCCGACGCCGTCACCCAGGACCTGGGTTCGGGCCTGGTCGAGGATCTCTGGCATGGCTCGTACCCTACAAGGCCCCCGGGTCAGCGGGAACGGCCTGCTGGCCGGTCGGCCCGCTCGCAGCGGGCCTGCCTCGAAGCTGGAGTTCGGTGCAGGTTTGGCCCCGCGTACCGAGTGGATCCGTCGGGCCGGTGGTGGCGGGTGGTAATTTCGCCCGGCGGGTGTCGGGGTGACCGGCCCGCACGGCGGCGAAGGGGTGACGGTGGCGGACTGGCTGGCGGCGCTCGACCGCCGCGCGGATCTGCGGGCGAAGGCCGGGCTGACCCGGCGGCTGCACCCGCGTCCCGCTGGCGACGGGATGACCGATCTGGCCGGCAACGACTACCTCGGCCTGGCCACCCATCCGGAGGTCACGGCCGCGGCCGCGGCGGCTCTGTCGGCGTACGGGCTGGGAGCGACCGGGTCGCGGCTGGTGCGCGGCTCCACCGATGCGCACCAGGCGCTGGAGGACGAGCTGGCGCATTGGCTCGGCACCGACCGGTCCCTCGTCTTCTCCTCCGGCTACCTGGCCAACCTTGGAGCACTGCGGGCCCTCGTCCAACCCCGGACGCTGCTCGTCTCCGACGCGCACAACCACGCGTCCCTGATCGATGGCTGCCGGATCTCCGGCGCGGAGACCGTGGTGACGCCGCACGCGGACGTCACAGCGGTGGCCGCAGCGTTGTCGGCCGCCCCGGGCCGCCCGGCGGTGGTGGTCACCGAGTCCGTCTTCTCGGTCGACGGCGACCTCGCCCCGCTGGCCCGGCTGCACGAGGTGGCCCGTCGGTACGGCGCACTCCTGCTGGTCGACGACGCGCACGCGCTCGGCGTGACCGGTCCGACCGGCGCCGGTGCGGTCGCCGCCGCCGGGCTGGCCGGCGAACCGGACGTTGTCGTCACCGCCACACTGTCCAAGGCGCTCGGAGGAGCGGGTGGCGTGGTCGCCGGCCCGGCCGAGTTCGTCCGGCACCTGGTCGAGACCGGGCGCACCTTCATCTTCGACACCGCGCTGCCGCCGGCGGTCGCCGCCGGCGTGCACGCCGCGCTGCGGCTGGCCCGGGCCGGCGACGGCCTGCGCGCCGAGCTGGCCGACCGGGTGGCGCTGGCGGTCGCTCGGCTGCGCGCGGCCGGGCTGACCGTCTCCGCGCCGGACGCGGCGGTGATCTCGGTGACCGCTCCCGGGCCGGAGGCGGCGACCAGCTGGGCCGCCGACTGCCGGGACCGGGGCGTCGCCGTGGGCTGCTTCCGGCCGCCGTCCACCCCGGACAGCCGTTCCCGGCTGCGGCTCACCATCAGCGCCGGGGTGTCCCGGGCCGATTTTGAACGCGCCCTGGACGTCATCGTGGAGTGCGCGCCGTGAGCGCGAGGAGCGAGCCGGGTTTGCGAGCGCTGCGGTGAGCGAGCCGTGGCGTGGCCCGGTGCTCGTGACCGGCACCGACACCGAGGTCGGCAAGACCGTGGTCACCGCGGCGATCGCCGCCGCCGCGCAGGCCGCCGGCCTGCGGGTGGCCGTGGTCAAACCCGGCCAGACGGGTACGTCCGGCGGCGAACCCGGCGACGTGGACGCGATCAACCGGCTGGCGGCCCCGCTCACCGGCCGTACCCTCGCCAGCTTTCCGGACCCGCTGGCCCCGCTGGCCGCCGCTCGGGTCGCCGACCTGCCGCCGCTGGAGCTGTACACCGCCGTGGACGCGGTTCGCGACGAGGCCGACAAGCACGACCTGGTGCTGGTCGAGGGTGCCGGTGGGTTGCTGGTCCCGATGGGGCTGCGCCCGTCCGGCGAGCCGTGGACGATGGCCGACCTGGCGGTGTCGCTCGGTGCGCCCGCCGTGGTGGTCGCCCGCGCCGGGCTGGGCACGCTCAACCACACGGCGCTGACCCTGGAGGCGCTGGACCGGCGGGCGGTGCCGGCCGGCGTGGTGATCGGCGCCTGGCCGGCCACGCCGGAGCTGGTGCACTGGACCAACCTCACCGATCTGGTACCGAACCTGCTCGGCGCGTTGCCCGCCGGCGCCGGCGCCATGGACCCGGGCGTGTTCCGGCGCTCCGCGCCGGGCTGGCTCACCCCAGCCCTGCACGGGGTGCTCGACGACTGGCGGGCCTGGGCCGAGGAGATCGGCTGATCACCTGACTTTCGTCGGTGTCCGGCCAGGTCGTGCGTGGGTAGCCTGGCCGCCGTGAGGATCCCGAGGTGGCCGGTGGACGGGGCGTCGGGCGTGGCGCGGCCGAAGGATGCGTTGCTCTGGGTGGTGCTCGCCGCCCCCATCGGGTTCGCGGGGCTGACCCCGCCGTTCTCGCGGCACGGTCTGGCGTCGCTGGTCGGCGGGCTGGCGCTGCTGGCCGTGGCGGTGGTGCTGAGCCGGCGTCGGCCGCTGGTCGGCCTGCTGCTGGTGGTGCTCGGGTCGCTGGTCGACGGCAATTTCGTCTTCGCCATTCCGGTGTTCAGCTACCTGACCGGGCGGCGCAGCGCCGGGGCGGCCCCGGCGGCCGTGCTGTTCGGCGTGATCGCGTTCGGTGGCACGGTGCTGAACCTGGGGTTGCTCGGCACCGCGGCGGGCACCTGGTTCATGCTCGCCTCGGTGCTGCTCTTCGCCGGTGTTTTTCCGTGGCTGGTGGGCCGGTACCGCCGGCAGCAGCAGGAGTTGGCCGACGCGGGCCGCCGGCAGGCTGACGCGCTGGCGCGCGAACAGCGCGGCGCCGCCGAGCGGATCCGGCTGCGCGAGCGGGCCCGCATCGCCGAGGAGATGCACGACTCGCTCGGCCACGACCTCAGCCTGATCGCGCTGCGCGCCGCCGCGCTGGAGCTCGCCGACGACCTCGACCTCGCACACCGGGCGTCGGTGGGGGAGTTGCGGGCCAGCGTCGCCGCCGCCACCGAGCGACTGCACGGCATCATCGGCGTGCTGCGGGAGGAGGGCGGCCCTGCTGGGCTCCGGCCCGCCGGGGAGACCGTCGCCGACCTGGTGGAGGGTGCCCGGGAGGCGGGGATGGCGATCCGGTTGGACGTCCCGCCCGGTGCGGTCGAGCTGCCCGGGATGACCGGGCTCGCCGCGCACCGGGTGGTCCGGGAGGCGCTCACCAACGCGGCGCGCTACGCCCCAGGCGCCCCGGTGACCGTCACTCTCGCCCCCGCTGCGGACGAGATCGAGGTGCGGGTAGTCAACGAGCTGGCACCGGCCGGCCCGCTGCCCACCCCACCGTCCTCCGGCAGCGGGCTGCTCGCCCTCGCCGAACGGGTCCGCCTGGCCGGCGGCATGCTGGACGTTGGCCCGCGCCCGGACGGCGGCTTCGCGGTACGGGCCCGACTGCCACTGCCCACCGCCCCTGCCAGCGTGGTCTCCGCTGTCCCTGCCGCCGGTGGGTGGCCGGCTGCGGATGAGGCGCCCGGCCCGGTCGAGGGCGGCGCGGAGCGGCCGGCCGACGCCGAGCTGCGTGACGCCCACCGACGGGTACGGCACAGCCTGCTGCTGGCGCTCGGCGCCCCGGCCGGCCTGGCCCTCGTCCTGTCGCTGATCTACTACCCGGTCGCCACGGCCGGCACCGTGCTGGACGAGTCGGCGTTCGACCGGATGCGGCCGGGTGTGGCGCGCGGCGATCTGGCCGAGCTGCCCCGGCGGCAGGTCGACCCGAGTGCCGGCGTACGGCGGGCCGGCTGCGAGTACTACACGGACGGTAACTTTCCCCTCGCCGCGCCGACCTGGCGGCTCTGCTTCGCCGACGGCCGACTTGTCAGCAAGGAGCGGATCTGACGATGACCAGCGACACCATGGAACGTGGGCCGGTACGGGTTGTCCTCGCCGATGACGAGGCGATGATCCGGGCTGGTGTTTGCGCCATCCTCGCCGCCGATCCGGGCATCGAGGTGGTCGCCGAGGCCGGCGACGGGCGGGCGGCGGTGGAGTTGGTCCGCGCACACCGGCCCCGGGTGGCGCTGCTGGACATCCGGATGCCGCGGCTGGACGGGCTGGCCGCCGCCGCCGAGATCCGCCGGGTGGCGCCGGCGACGGCGACGGTCATGCTGACCACGTTCGGCGAGGACGACCATGTGGCCCGGGCGCTCGGACACGGTGCCAGCGGGTTCCTGCTCAAGGCCGGGGACCCGCGCGAGTTGATCGCCGGGGTGCACGCGGTCGCCGACGGCGGGGCGTACCTGTCGCCGCGGGTGGCCCGCCGGGTGATCGAGCTGGGCGCTGGGCGGTTGGCCCGCCGGCCCGCAGCGCGGGACCGGACGGCGGCGCTGACCGAGCGGGAACGGGAGGTGCTGGCGCTGGTCGGGGCGGGGCTGTCCAACGCCGAGATCGCCCGCCGGCTGCACCTGGTGGAGGGCACCGTGAAGAGCTACCTGACCAGCATCTTCACCCGGTTGGACGTGCGTAACCGGGTGCAGGCGGCGATCATCGCCTACGAGGCGGGGCTGGTCGACGGGTGAGCGGGGGCCGGCAGGCCCCCGCTCACCGTTCAGGCGTCGCGGCGGCGCAGCGCGACCCGGCCCAGCAGCAGCGCCGCGCCGGCCCACCCGGCGAGCAGCAGCAGCCCGACCGCGCCCGGGTACGGCTCGGTGTCGCCGGCCAGGAAATGCCCACCGGCCACGCCGGGGAACACGTCGGCGATCCGGTTCAGCACGGCGATGTCCGGCTCCTGAAGCGACAGCGGCACGATCATCAGGGTGGCGAACAGCACGGTGAGGGTGAGCACCGCGCTGCGTAGTGCCGCGCCGAGGCCCAGCGCGAGCACGCCGACCAGCGCCAGGTAGGTCGCCACCGCCACGATGTCGCTGATCGTGCCGGCGACCGGCACGCTGCCCCACTCGCCGAGCGCCGGCCCCGCGACCAGTGCGCCGACGCCGCCGAGCAGCAGCCCGAGGGCGAAGGTGACCGCGCCGGCGACCACGGCCTTGGCCAGCAGCACCCGGCCGCGTGCCGGGGTGCACTGCAGGGTCGTCCGGATGGTGCCGCTGGTGAACTCGGCGGTGATCGCCAGTAGGCCCAGCGCCAGCACGGCGTACTGGGTCAGCTCGACGGAGTCGATCACCACGCTGCCGGCGGTGACGATTCCCCGGTCGTCGAGCGGGTCGTCGTTGGTGTTGTCGTTGGCCGCGTAGATGGCCAGCTGGACGGCGCTCGCAGCCATCAGCAGCAGCGCGGCCAGCGCCGTCCACCAGGTGGTCCGCACCGAGAACAGCTTGGTCCACTCGGCGGCCACCGCGCCGCGGAAGGCGGTCGGGGCGGGACGGGTGTTCGGGATGGTGTCGGTGCTCATCGTGCCCCGCTTCCGGTCGGGCCGCCCGCGTACTCGACGCTGGCGGCGGTCAGCTCCATGAACGCCTGCTCCAGCGACGCGCCGTGCGAGCTCAGCTCGTGCAACCGCACCCCCAGCTCGTACGCCAGGTCACCGACCCGGTCCACGGTGCTCCCGGTGACGGTCAGCTCGTCGGGGCCGGCCGGCTCGACGGTGGCGCCGGCCGCGACGAGGCGCGCGCCGAGGGTGGCCAGCCCGTCCGGGTGCGGACTGCGGACCCGGACGGCGACTGCGCTGCCGGCGATCACGTCGTCGATCGGCGCGTCGGCGAGCAGCCGTCCGCGGCCGATCACCACGAGCTGGTCGGCGGTGAGCTGCATCTCGCTCATCAGATGGCTGGAGACGAAGACGGTCCGTCCCTGGTCGGCGAGCGAGCGCATCAGCTGTCGGACCCAGCGCACCCCGTCCGGGTCGAGGCCGTTGACCGGCTCGTCGAACATCAGCACCGGCGGGTCGCCGAGCAGCGCGCCGGCGATGCCGAGCCGTTGACCCATGCCGAGGGAGAGGGTCTTGCCCGGCTTGGCGGCGGCGCGCTCGTCCAGCCCGACGGTGTCGAGCACCTCGTCCACCCGGCGGGCCGGGATGCCGTTGCTGCGGGCCATGGCCAGCAGGTGCGCCCGGCCGGACCGGGTCGGGTGGATGGCCCGGGCGTCGAGCAGCGCGCCCACCTCGTGCAGCGGCTGCCGCAACTCCCGGTACGCCCGGCCGCCGACCAACGCCTGCCCGGCGGTGGGCCGGTCCAGGCCGAGGATCATCCGCATGGTGGTGGACTTGCCGGCGCCGTTCGGGCCGAGGAAGCCGGTGACCCGGCCGGGCGCGACGTCGACGGTCAGGGCGTCGACCGCGACGGTCGCTCCGAACCGTTTCGTCAACCCACGTAATGTGATCATGCGTTGACGCTAGGCGCACGGACCGCCCTGCCGCCGCGCCTGAACGGCAGCACTGCGCCCTGACTTTCGTCAGGTCCGCAACGTCGGTCAGCCCACGTAGTCCTCCAGCACCGCCGGGGTGAGCCCGGCCCGGTGGATCGCCTTCAGCGCCGCGAGGAGGTCGTCCATGAGCGCCGGCCGGAAGTGCATCAGCAGTACGTCGCCGGGCCGGACGACCTTCTCCGGAGTCTGGTAGCGCACTTTCCCCTCGTGGACGGTCTCGGTCCAGTGGAAGACCGCCTTCATGCCGCAGTCGTGGGCGGCCTTCAGCGTGGTCGAGTCCCGGTCGCCGAATGGTGGGCGGAACAGGGCCGGTCGCTTGCCGAACAGCGTCTCCAACGTGTCCGCCGCGCCGCAGATCTCGTGCTTCTGGGAGGCGTACGACCGGCCCGTCAGCGAGGGGTGCGTGATGGTGTGGTTCGCCACGACCCCGCCGGCCGCCTCGATCTGCCGGAAGTAGTCGGTGTGCTCGGCCGCCGCCGGCGAGTTCAGGAACATGGTGACCGGGATGTGTGCCTCCCGGATGAAGTCGATCACCTCGGGCGGGCGGGCCAGCCCACCGTCGTCGATGGTGATGAAGGCGACCTTCTGCTCGGTTGGCACCCGGTGCCAGAACGGCGCCGAGCCGTTCGCCGCCGGCTGCACCGGTTGCGGTGGTGGTGCCGCGGGGAAGGCCGGCACCTGCGACACGTACCAGGCCAGGCTCTTGAATGCGGGCTTTCCGGTCGCGGACGGCGAGGTCGACGGCGTCGCCGAGGGCGCGACGGACGGGCTCGGTTGATCCGCGGTGATCCGCTGGACCTGGAGTCTGGGGCGGTGGTCGGCTGCGCAGGCGCTCAGCGCCAGGAGGGCCAGAAGTGTTGCCGCGCGGATGCGGCGCACAGGGGTTGCTGACACGCCCGGAAACGTATCGAGTCGCTGTCAGGATCTTGCAGCCCGGTGGTGCTCCCGCTGGCGGCACCGAGGTGTTGCCCGGGCTGCCTAGTCTCGGTTCAGAGTTGCTTCGGTCAACGGGGGCGGCGGATGGCGCGGTGGATCATGCAGGTGCTCGCCGCATGTGGCTTCGGCCTGCTGCTCGGGTTCATCGGACTGAGCATGACCTTCAATCTGTTCGGGACGGTCGACGAGCAAGCCCGGCAGATCTCGAAGAGCTCGTGGAACCGCCTCTGGGGAGCGCCCGATCGCGACCCGGCCGAGGTAGGGCAGGATGTCGGCTTCCAGATCGGGCGGCTCATCGTCGGCGGTAGCACCCTGCTTCTCGGCGCGGCCGCGGTGATCGGCAGCATCGTGCTACTGGTCCATGGCCCGCTCGACTGACCGGATCACGAAGGCGTCGGGCATCCGGAAGGTGAGGTTGTCCGGGCACCAGGGCGCGCGGACCACGGTCACCCCGTCGAGCAGCGGCGCGGCCTCGGCCACCACCACGGCCGCCTCCATCCGCGCCAGCACGTCACCGACGCAGCGGTGCGCACCGGCGCCGAACGCCACATGCCGGCGCGATCCGCGCTGACCCGGGCGGAACTCGTCGGGCGCCTCGACGACCGCCGGGTCCCGGCCGGCGCGGGCCAGCCAGAGCACGAGGCTGGTGCCCGCCGGCACCACCGTCCCGCCCAGCGTGCTGTCCGTCGCCGCGACTCGGCGCCAGGTGACGATCGGCGGTTCCAGTCGCAGTCCCTCCTCCACCACGTCGGCCACCGCGACCTCGCCGGTGCGGAGCCCGGCCCGCACCGACGGCTCACCGGCCAGCCGGTGCAACAGCAGGGTCAGGAACTGCGAGGTGGTCTCCTGCCCGGCGACCAGCAGGAAGAAGAGCGCGCCGACCACCACGTCCGGCGCGTGCCCGGCCGCGCGCAGTTCGGCGGCCAGCCCGCCGCCGGTGGCCGCGAAGTCGCGCAGCACGCGGTGGAACCGGCCCACCTCGGTGGCGAGCGCCTGCTGCCGGTCGGCGTCCAGCGGCGCCCAGAACAGCTCCAGCGCGGCCCGGGCGAATTCCTTGACCGCGCCGACCGGTGCGTCCGGCAGCTCCACCAGCCGGGCCAGCACCAGCAGTGGCAGGTCCGCGGCGAGTTCCGCGTAGAGGTCGACTGGCGCGCCGGCGTCGAGCGTGGCGGCCAGCCGGGTGACCCGGTCCCGGACCAGCGCGGTGAGCCAGGGGCGCTGCGCGGCGACCCGGGCGGGGTGCAGCGCGCCGGCGACGATCGACCGGATCTCCGGATGGCTGGCGCCCGAGTTGTTCGCCAGGGTCGGTGGCAGCCGGAACCGATGCCCGGCGAGCACCCGCAGCGCCGTCACCGGCATCGGGGTCACCGCGTCCAGCGCGTTGTCCGGCCGGTAGGTCGCCGGGTCGGCGAGGACCTGGCGGACCAGCGCGTGTCGGGTCACGACCAGATGGGGTACGCCGACGTGGTCGGTCACCGTGGCCACGTCCGGCCAGGGTGCCTCGACCTCGGACGCCCAGCTCCGGAACAGCACGCCGCCACGCTAGCCGGCGGCCCCCGGCAGCCCGGCCCGCAACTGCCACACGGTGGTGCGCTTCACCCGGACGCTCTCCAGGGCCTCCGGCACCGGCACGTCGTAGTGGGCCAGCTCGTCGAAGCGGTCCCGGGGCAGGAACGCCCGACCGGGGTCGCCGACCAGCACCAGGGCACCGGCACGGGCGGCGCGGAGCAGGAATCGCAGCATCCGGCGGGCCATCGCCTCGCTGTAGAAGGCGTCCCCGGCGAGCACCACCTCGGCCTCCCCGGCGTCGCCGTCGAGGATGTCGCCGAACTCGGCGTCGACGCGTACCCCGTTGGCCTCGGCGTTGAGCGCGACCGCCGCCACGGCCAGTTCGTCCACCTCGACGGCCCGGACGGCGGCCGCGCCGGCCTGGGCCGCGGCGATGGCCACCAGGCCGGAGCCGGAGGCGAGGTCGAGCACCCGGCGGCCGGCGACCAGCTCCGGGTGGTCGGTCACGTAGCGGGCGAGGGCCTGGCCGCCGGCCCAGGCGAAGGCCCAGAACGGCGGCGGCCGGTCGGTGCTGAACTCACCCTCGGTCAGCTCCCAGAGCCCGATCGGCTCGTCCGCCTGGTGCAGCCGCACCTCGGGGACGAAGGCCACCGGGGTGAGCCGGGCATGCAGCCGGACGAAGGTGGTGGAAAGTTCGGACACGTCGGCGATTGTCCCAGCGACCCGGAGCCCGGCGTGTCGCGGGGGATCGGTGACCGGTTCACCACCGTCGGTGAAACCGCGCACTGTCCTTGCCGCCCGGTGCGAACACACCCGTCTGGTCGGGTCGACGCCCCGCTCCTAGCGTTGCGTGGTGGAGGCAACCGAACGGAGACGGCGGTGGTGACGGTGTGGCGGTACGCGCTGCGGCTCGGGGTGGTGCTGGCCTGTCTGAGCGGGGTGGAGCTGGTGCTCGCCGCTCCGGCGCAGGCGGCGTTCACCACCGAGTTGAGTGGACTGCCGGCCCGGTTCACCGCCGGCGACCAGGTGCGCACGGTCTCCGCGGTGGTCTCGCGGACCGACCGGCGCGGCGGGTGCGTGAAGGTGCGCTGGTCGATGGTGCTCAGCGTGCAGGGCATCCGACTCGACCAGGTGAAGATGGACCGGGTGGAGGAGACCGGCGACTTCCCGCTGGAGATCCAGACCGAGGGCGACGTGGCCCGGCTGACCGACCGGCAGCTCGACCCGGGCACGCTCTGCCCGGACCGCACGGTCACCGCCCGCTACCGGTTGGCCTTCGCCGAGGACGTCACCCAGGGACGGGTCACCCTCGCCGCGGAGGCGTACGACGCGAACCTGCGCCTGCTGGCCCGCCAGACGGCCACCCGCTCGGTGGTGGGGGTCGGCGGCGTCCCGAGCAGGTCGGCGGAGCCGACCGGAACACCAGCGGAGCCCAGCGACCCGGCGAACGCGCCGGGCGAGGAGGAGAGCGCGGAGCCGGTCGGCGACCAACCGGTCGACGCCGCGCAGCCGGAGGCCGGCCGCCCGGTATCGCAGGCCGGCGGCTTCGGCGTGACGCAGGCGGCGTTCCTGCTCGGCGGGCTGCTGCTCTCGCTCGGGTTGGGGCTGCTGCTGCGGCTGCGCCACCTGACCCGGGTCACGACCGCGGAGGCCGACGACCCACCGGTGGACCGGCTGTGGGAGCGGCCGGCCGGCAGTTGGCGAACCGCCGGCCGCTGATTCGAGGTCGAGGTGGTCGGGGCCGGCGAAGGTCCGCCGGCCCCGACGGTGTCACTTCGAGAACGCCTGGAACTCGGCGATCCTGACCTGGTTCCGGGCCGGGCTGGCGGTCGCGCAGTCCGTCGTCGTGGCCGGGTCGTTGTCCTGCTCACCGGCGTACTGCGGGCCGCCGGTGCACTGGCTGGCCAGCACCTCCAGCCGCAGGTGGGTGGCGAGCGTGGTGGGCACCGCGAACGTCCGGAGGTTGATGTCCCGGGTGTACGCCCGGTACGCCCCGCCGGGGAACGCGTCGCCCGCACTGGTGTAGATCCGCTGCCAGCGCGCCGGATCCGCGCAGTCAGTGGTCTTCGCGTTGCAGGCCGACACCGCGAACGAGCGCAGCGCGCTGAGCGCGTTCTGGCCGCCCGTGTCGGCGTCCCCGGTGATCGCCGGGCGCAGCATGGCGCTGACGTTCACCCGCTTGACCACCTGCGGTGCGTCCCCGGGCAGCGCCACGGTGAGCTGCCGGCCGGCCACCCCGTCCAGCGAGGCCCAGTTCGTCGCCTCGGTGTCGTCGGCGACCCGGTCCAGGTTGACCCCGTCGCCGCTGACCGTGGCGCCGGACGCCGTGGACGCGAGGTTGCGGCTCATCCGCAGGTCCACGTATCCGTCGTGATCGGCCTTGGCGACCACGCTGAGCCGCTGGTGCCCGAAGCCGGGCGCCACCGCGAGCAGGTCGTACGTGCCGGCCACCAGCTCCACGGTGTCCGGGATCGGCGTGGCCGGGTCAGTGTCCGCGATCGGCATCGCCCGTGCCTCGTACGCCCCGACGTACACCCGGATCGGCGCGTCGGCGCTATCCCCGCGCGGGCGCAGGGTGAGCGTCGCGTTGCCGCCGCGCGGCGAGGCGAAGCTCGGCGTCGGGTCGGTGTCACCGGCGCCGTTGGTGACGGCGTCGCGGCCCATCCCGGAGCGGGCGAACTCGGCCCAGATCAGGTCCTGGTTCGCGCCGCCGAAGCGGAGCAGGTCGGCGGTGAGCATGTTGTCCCGCATGTCGAGCATGCTCACCTGGCTGGCCGCCTGGAGCAGGAACGAGTCGAAGACCAGCTGCGACCAGCGCCGGTTGCCCGGGCACTTGTCGGCGGCGACCTTCCCCTGCGCGCACTCCAACTGCCGCTGCGGGGTGCCCAGGCCGTACCGCTTGACCAGCGCGGAGCGGACCCGGAAGTTGGTGGCGCCCCAGATCTCCCCGTCGGCGTGCACGGCGGGACCACCGGTGTTGTAGCCGATGTCGGAGTAGTTCAGCGGGCTGCGGCTGAGGTCGTAGTTGCGGATGCCGCTGACCAGGTTGCCGGTGACGTAGCCGCCGGTGACGAAGGGCGTCTCGCCGGGCGCGCGCAGCCCGTGCTGGAAGAGGTACTCGGCGGCGAGCAGGTCGCTCCACGACTCACCCATCGACCCGCCCTGGTGGCCGCCGATCCCGCTGTCCGGGCCGGCGATCATCCGGTTGCTGATCGCGTGGGTGTACTCGTGGCCGATCACCGTCATGTCGTAGTCGCCGTCCACGCACGGCGGGTACGGCCCGCCGGCCTGCGGCTGCCACAGGTACATGTTGGTGGTCGGCGGCAGCCCGTCGCGCGGGGTGCCCTGGTTGGCGTTGTTCCGGTTGCCGCTCAGGGCGCCCTGCTGGGCGCGGCCCTGCTCGGCGTCGCCGCCCAGCCCCGCCGGGGTGAGGTTGACCGCCTGGAGGTTCCACGCCGACTCGGTGAAGCCCAACTGGTACGCCCAGTCGTGCATCCGGTTGTGCATGGCGAAGAGGTTGCCGATCGCCGCGTCGGCGTCGTTGCGCTGCGCGGAGGTGAACACCTCCGGATTGCACTTCGCCTGGTGCCACTGGTCGGTGAACGGGTACTCGTAGCGGCGTTCCGGGCTGGGGGTGGCCGGGACGACCGGAGTGCCGGCGCCCCAGGAGAGCACCGTGTTGGCCGAGTTCCCGCGCGAGGTGAAGGTGGGCGTGCCGGTTGCCGCGTCGACGTCCCACGGCTGGCCGGTCGCCGGGTCGCGGAACGCGGCCTGACAGCCGGGCGTGGGGTCGCCGCACCAGCGCACCCGGGGGTCCTGCCCGGGAGCGAGGTCGCGGGGCGGGGTGGCCGGGAAGACCGCCCAGCTCGGGTTGTCGGAGTCGAAGTCGACGAGGTCCTCGCGGACCAGCACCTGCCCGGTGATCCCGTCCACGTAGGTGGTGAACGCGGCCGGGTGGTCGGTGTCCGCGCCGATCAGCGTCACCTCGTATCCGGCCCGAGGCCCGTCCACCGGGGTGGGCACGGCCACCGCGCGCACGGTGTGGCTGGCCACCGCGCTGGCGTCCAGCTTGGCGTCGGCGAGCGCGGCGGCGTACGCCTGCTCGGCGGTGCGGGTGGCCGGCGCGGGTGCGCCGGTGTCGCGGGCCAGCGAGGAGCTGACCGAGAGCACCGCGCCGCCGGAGACCGCGATGGTGACCAGGCCGTCCGGGCCAGCCGGCAGGTCGCCGAAGCGCTGCCGCAGGGTGACCACGGCGCCGCTGCCGATCGGGCGGACCAGCACCCGCTCCAGGCTGGACACCGTTGCGGTGTCCATTCCGAACAGGTCGCGGTTGGCGGCCAGGTAGGCGCGGGCTGCGGCCTCCGGGTCGGTGGGCAGGCCGGTGGCGAGCGGGGTGCGGCCGGGGCCGAGCGCCTGCGGGGTACCGAGCCGGTTCCACCGCACGTCGGGGTCGGCGGCGCGGGCCAACCCGCGCTGGCGGGCGTCCGGTGCCGCCGTACCGGTGCGGTTGTCGACGTCGGCGTGCTGGTGCCCCTCGGCGAACGGCCCGGAGCGGCGCTCGGCGGACGGCGCGCCGCCGGCGGGGGCCGCGGTGCTCGCGCCGGTGGGGAGCAGCGCGGCGACCGTCGCGGTCGTCGCCAGTACGGCGATGAGCCGGCGTCGACGCCGGCTCATCGGGGGTGACCACTCCGGTTGTGGCACGGGACCTCCTCGTGGGAGCGGGATGGCCGGCGGCCGCCGGCCGACGCTGCGCGGTAACGCATGCGCATCTGTGGATATCAGCCGCTAGGGGTGGCGGCAAGGCCCCGGGCCGGCGACGCGCCGACAGATCGAGATAAATCAACGGTGCCGGTGCCCGCACGCCCGGCTGCCCGCCGGATCGACCCGGCCAAACGGGGTCAGTCCAGGTCGGTGGGATCCAGGCCGAGTTCCCGGGAGGTCACCAGCCGGACCCACTCGCCGAACTGCCGGCGGGAGATCACCCGGTCGTGCACGGCGAGCTGCACGGCCAGGCCGTCCATCACCGCGCTGATCCGCCAGGCGGCCCCGTCCGGGTCGGCGCACTGGAAGGTGCCGTCGGCGACCCCGGCCGAGATCACCGCGGCCAGGTCCTGCCGCCAGCGCAGGTCGAGCCGGCGGGAGACCTTCTCCACCTCGGGGGTACGCAACGACTCCGACCAGCCGTCGATCCACATCGACCAGGAGGTGGCTCGCCCGGCCGGGGTGTAGAGCTTGAGGATCCGCCGGAGCTTGGTCAGCGGCGGGGCCGAGGAGCGGGTCACCACGTCCAGTCGGGCCAGGTCCTGCTCGACCGCGTACGCGAATGCCTGCGCGAGCAGTCGCTCCTTGGTGGCGAAGTGGTAGAAGACCAGCGCCTGACTCACACCGGCCGCCTGCGCCACGTCCGCTGTCCGGGTGTTGGCCAGACCGCGCTCGACGATCACGTCACAGGCGGTGCGCAGCAGGGCATCCAGGCGGATCTCGGCCGCACGTCTCGTCACGACCGTTACCGTAGCCTATCTGCCCGAACACGAACAGTTACCGCCACCGTCCGATTCGTCGCACGACAGTCGGAAGCCGGACACTTCCTGAGGATGCCGCCTGTCGTTCTTCTGGGAGAGTTCGTCGAGGTCCGCCGGCACTGGTCGACGCACCGGGACGCCCACCGAGGGGCTCCCCGCCTGCGCAGGGCGGCAGGCCCCGGCGGTGCCGGAGTGTGACGATCAGGGAGTACCAGGTCAGCCCCCTAGGAAGCCGGTCGGTGGTGGCTCAGGTCCCGCCAGCGGTCGTGCGCTCGTCCACCGGCTCGGGGATGGGACGCGCCGAGCCGGACCCCGAGTTGGCAGTCGTTCATCGGCTCGGCTAAAGTTCTCATCCGTGACCCGGGAACGCCCGGGGGGCGTGCGGACGTAGCGCAGCTGGTAGCGCATCACCTTGCCAAGGTGAGGGTCGCGGGTTCGAATCCCGTCGTCCGCTCGGAGCTGCCGCCACGTATGACGGGGGCAACCTCGGTGGGGTGGCCGAGAGGCGAGGCAACGGCCTGCAAAGCCGTGTACGCGGGTTCAAATCCCGTCCCCACCTCAGCACAAGGCACGGGCGATTGGCGCAGTGGGAGCGCGCTTCCTTGACACGGAAGAGGTCACTGGTTCAAACCCAGTATCGCCCACCAGCAAAAAGGCCAGGTCAGAGATTATCTGACCTGGCCTTTTCTTGATCTCACCCTAGATCATGAGTCACCCATGAGTTGCGACGGTCTCCATGCCCGCAGACACGCCGGCCAGCCCGGACCGAGCCGCACTCATCGCCGGTCATCTAGAACGACCCGGACTGCCATACCGCCGTCTGGCGTCACAAGCGGGCGCGGCTTCAGCTCGTGCTTCCACAGGATTTCGCATATCTGGTCGAGGCCTCGAGTGAGGTGTCGACGGTAGGTTGAGAACGGTAGATTCAACCGAAGGGCGGCACTTTGTTGGGTTCGTGACCCTTCAAGGTAGGTGGCGGCAACGGCGCGATGCATTTTGACCGTACGCGGATCCTCGCGCAGTGCGCTGACGGCGTCGCCGAGCACATCTCGCAACGCCCCGGCCACTGCCGCCTCGTCGACCGGGTGACCGGCGAGCGAATGCCGGACGAGTTTAGCGTGCCTGAGTGGGTTGGCAGCCAGTTCGCTGGTGCTCCGCCAGCTACCGAACGCATGCCGTACTGCCGAGTCGAACTCGGTTCGCGACAGTTTGTTCATGGCGCCGGCAGGTTGAGTGGTGGGCGACGTGTTGTAGCGGTCCGCGAACCAGTATTCGAGGGGGGCGTGCTCCCAATTTCGGCCGAACAGCGTGTGCTCCACGCCGTCGATTCGGGGGCGCTGCGGGACCGGCCGGTGTTGTGCGTGGTCCATGAGCCGACGCCAGTAGTCGGGATCGGCGGGCACGACATATGAGCAGGCCAGATTCTCCGCTTGTACCCACTCCGCCATGATGCGCAGCTGCATGGGGTGCAGCCTCGGCGTTACGCGGTGGTACGAAGCGGGATAGGCAATAAACCGGTCAATCCTGATGTGCTCGTGGGCGCGCAGCGCGCCGGCCTCGGTGGCGTGGGCCCAGGCGGCAGCCGCGACCGGGTCTCGCTGGAGTGCCTCTCGGTCACCAGCACGAAGCCGGATCCATACCATGAACGCGACGAGAGCCCCAGATTCCGAACGATAGAGGCGTACGCACTCCGGCTCTCGCTGCAGCCAGAAGTCCAGAATGGCGATGGACTCCGGCCCTTCGGTCTCGGCCGCCATCGCGAGGATGTCGTGGCGGTCCTCCGGATTCATGGCTGCCTCGCGTAGCTGTCCTTCATACGGGGTGCTGAAGGAGTACCGGTCCTCCTCCTCCAGTTCAGGTAGCAGGAGGTGAGACAGGTCCCGCATCGCGGGCAGCACGTCGGAACCGGTGGCGGCCCGGCCGACCTGGAGCAGGTACGGCCAGATTCGGTTGTAGATTTCGGCGTAGCGCTGTTGATTTCGCCATCGCAGGTCCGCCTCCAGGACCCCGCGGACGATGTCGTGCGGATATATTCCGCGTGGACCCAGTTCTACGTATGGTTGCTGAATCAGCCAGTCGAACACCATGGCAGCGTCCGACTTGCTCATCACCGTCTGCAGCAGTCCTTCCGTAGTCACACGCGCTTGGGTCAACACGGTCAGCGCCACACGATGCGTCTCACTCGGCACGGGTCCCACGAGCTGACCCATCAACGGCGCGATGAAGTCCTGCGTGGGTCTCCACCTGGCATGGGAGGCACCGATGCGGGCGGCGGCCTCTGCCATGAGGCTCAGGGCCAACGGATTCCCGCCGGCGAAGGCGGCGATGATGTCTCGTAATTCCGGCCTCACACCACGGGCATCGAGCAACGCGGCAGACTCCTTGAGACTGAGCCCATCGAGCTCCAGCACTTGAAGTGTGCCCGCCCAGGCTACATCGGAGGTCCAGCTGGCCGCCGGTGGTCTGCGGCCGGCCACGACCACCACCACACCGGTCTTGACCTGTGGAAGGAAGCGGTCCCGCAGCCAGTCTTCCAGAACCTCGCACTTCTCGAAGGTGTCAATCAACACCACCGTTCGGTGATCGGTGTGTGCCGTCTCCGCCTCCACAAAGAATTCGGCAGGAGACGGCTCCGTGCGGCCGTCAATTTCGATCACAGTGCGACCGGATTCCTCGGCTGTGTCCTTGAACCGCCGGAGCAGCGACGACTTGCCGATTCCACCGGGCCCATGCAGAAAACACACCGCGTATGCGCCGGGCTCACCGGCCAGCGCGGCCCGAAATTCGGCCAAGTAATGCTCTCGACCGATGAGACCGCGAGCACGAGACTCGCGGAGACGGCCCGCCAACCGGGCCTGCGGCGGGGGCGGGAATTCAAGGATGACGCAAAGGTCCCTTAACAAGTCTGAGCGCTAGGCTGCTGCGGCTACGAGGCGGCCGGCTCAAAGCGTAGACGGGTTCAACGTTCTGCCATGTTCGACAACGATCACCCTTTGGCATGGCGACTTTGATGAAAGTTCAGCCTACCCGAAGCGGGCGGGTCGACTGCCTCCAGGGACAGTCGCCCCCACTACCTCGGTTTATTGACTGATTACTGCAAGACGCCCGGGCCAAAGCCTTTCTGTATGTGCCCACCCGCATGGCCGCACGACCTCATCGCGTGAGTGATGTCAGCAGCTCCCGCAGCCAGGCGATCTCCGTGCGGCTGGTGGTGGTGGCGATGCGGAACAGCCCTTGGCGGAAGGGGTCGTCAGGGAAGTCGGCGGCACGCAGTGGTCGGTCACCGTCCCAGAAGAAGCTCGCCGGCTGGGTGAGGAAGTCGAGCCGACGCTGCAGGACGGCGGCCTGGCCGGCCGGGTCGTCGAGATGGCGCAGGAAGGCCAGCAGCGTGAACCAGCGGTTCTCGTCGGTGATGAACAGTTCGTCGGGGGTTCGGAGCTGACGTCTCAGCTCCGCCTCCCCGGCTGGGCTGAGGATGAGTACGTGCCGTGGTGCCGCCACCTGGCCGGCCTGCACATCGCGACGGAGAAAGCCCGCGCGCTCCATCCGCTTGATCGTCGGGTACAGCGTCCCGTCCGCGATTGGTCGGACGTGGCCGGTGAGCGCGGCCACGCGCCGGCGCAGCTCGTACCCGTGCAGCGGGGCGTCGGCCAGGAAGCCCAGTATCGCGAACTCCAACATCGTGTTAGCTTACCTCCGCAACGGTATACCTCGAAGCCGAGGTATTAGTCAGGAGGTACGTGATGCGCGGCGCCCAGGTGCGACCAGATGGCACGACGATCCGCTGGGTGGAGCTGCCCGGCGCCGAACCCACCCGGGTCTACCTGCACGGTCTGGGCGCCTCCTCGCCGGTTTACTACGCAGGAGTGGCCACCAACCCCACACTCGCCGGACGGCGCAGCCTGATGATGGATCTGCTCGGGCACGGCATCAGCGACCGGCCGGCCGACGCCTCGTACACGTTGGAGGAGCACGCCGATCTGCTCGCCACGGCGCTGACCGCGGCCGGCGTCAGCGGCGCGGAGGTGATCGCCCACAGCATGGGCGGCGCCGTCGCCATCGTCCTGGCCGCGCGCCATCCGTACCTCGTCGCCGCACTGGTCCTGGTCGACGCCACCCTCGACCCGCAGCCTCCGGGCGTCGGCATTCAGGCCCGCTACACCGAGGAGCAGTTCGTCCGCGGCGATGGTCGAGCCGAGACGCTCGACCGCGTCGGCCCGGCCTGGGCGGCGACCATGCGGCTCACCGGTGCGGAAGCGCTCTACCGCACCGCGGCGCACCTTGGCGCCGGCACCACCCCCACCATGCGTGACCTGCTGCTCGACCTGCCTGTGCCGCGTACCTACCTCCACCCGGCCGACAACGAACCGATCGGTGCGCGTGCCCTCAGCGACGCCGGCGTGCGGGTGGTCGCCGTGCCGGGCTCCGGCCACAACATCATGTTGGACAACCCCGACGGCTTCGTCGCGGCCACCGCCGCGGCACTGCTGGCGTAGGGCAGGCGGTCGACCCGTACCCGGAGGGCTCGGCTCAGAACGTCAGCAGCCGGAAGGTGCCCACGGTGCGGAAGCCGAGGCGGCGGTAGACGGGCTCGCCGACGGGAGTCGAGGTGAGAGCGGCCGTGCGGACGCCCCGCTCGCCGGCTAGGTCGAGCGCGGCCCTGGTCATTGCCGCGCCGATGCCCCGCCGGCGCTGCTCGGGCTGAGTGCCGACGAAGTACAGCGTGACCAGGCCGTGGCTGAGCCAGGCGACGGCCGTCCCGACGATCCGGTCGTCGAGGCGGCCGGCCAGCCTGAGCACGGTGCCGTCGCCGGAGAACGCCTTCTCCCGGTCGATCGCCGCCGCCACGCCCTCCGCCGGGATTCCGGACACCCGGGCATACGCCGGGACGAACGTGTCCAGGTCGGTGCTCTCGCTGATGTGCAGCCCGGCGGGCGTCGGAGCGTCGGCCGCGTCACCGATCGCCACGGTCATGATCGGCAGACGGGCGACATCGACGGCGCCGAGGGACGCCAGGCCGTCGGCCGTGCCAGCGTCGCTGTCCGGGCCGACCCACCACACTCGGAGTACGCCGTCGAGGCGGCGCCGGGCCTCGGTGAGGGCATCCTGCGGCGTACGCCCGGTCACGCGCAGCACGCCGTTGAGGGGCGCGTGCGGCACGTCGCTGCGATAGGTCAGTAGGTCGGGGTCCCCGGGCTCGCCGATGTTCCAGCCGAGCAGGTAAGCCCGGTGCGCGGCCAGAACGGTGTCGAGGAACTCCACGAGTCGGATCGTAACGCGGGCCTCTGGGCAGTATGTGGAACGAACGTACAAGTAATGATCGGCCCTGAGAGGTGTGGCTGGCTGCGGTTTCGGGAATCTGCCGGACGGAAGGCGGCCCCCACCGGGCTCGCCGTGATGCACGATACTTTGGCGTACGTTCCAGATATTCGCTAGTGTGAGTGCATGGCCCGTACTCGTGAGTTCGACCTCGACGCCGCGGTGGACGCGGCCATGCAGGTGTTCCGGAGCAAGGGCTACGAGGGCACCTCGATCCGTGACCTCGCGGAGGCGACCGGCCTGGGCAGCGGCTCGATCTACGCCGCGTTCGGCAGCAAGGACGGTCTGTACCTGGCCGCGCTCGACCTCTACCGGCACCGCTACGCCGCCCCGCTGGTCGAGATGCTGCGCGCGGGCAACGACGCCCGCGAGGTCGTCCGTGCGATGTTCGTCGACCTGGTGGACGACGTCGCCGGCGACGGTCAGCGTCTCGCCTGCCTGATCGTCGGGGCATCGATGGAACGGGCCCACCACGACCTGCGGGTCGCCGAGCGACTCCGCTCGACCACCCAGTCCGTGGAGTTGGCGCTCTACGACCTGCTCGCCGAGGGGCAGCTGCGGGGTCAGATCCCGGCCGACCGCAGCGCCAGCGACCTGGCCGCCTTCCTGGTGACCAGCCTCCAGGGCCTGCGGGTGATGGGCGCCATCAACCCGGACCGAGCGGCCCTGATGCGCTCCGCCGAGGTCGCGCTCAGCTGCCTGAGCTGACCGCCCGCACTGGGCTGACCGGCACCCCCGCGCGGCGATGGCCTACCCGGTCGCGGAGAGCAGCGCCTCGGCGAGGTCGGTGCGGGCGCTGAGCAGTGTCCGGCCCCGCCGGTGCGTCACCACCAGGCCGGCCGCGCGCAACGCGGTGAGGTGTTGGGAGACCCCGCCGGGCGACATCCCGGCGCGTCGGGCCAGCTCCGTGGTGCTCACCGGCCCGGTCAGCTCGGTGAGCAGCCGGGCCCGCCCGCGACCGATCACGGCGGCCAGCGCGTCCGGTACGCCGTTCGGGCGCTCCCACAGTGTGCCGAGCCCGCGTGCCGGGTAGGCGAGTTGCGGCGCGCCCCCGGCGGAGACACTCAGCACGGACGGCCAGACGAAGACCGACGGGACCAGCACCAGCCCCGGCCCGTCCGGGACGTCCGGGGCCAGGCAGTGCCGCTGCGCGATGAGCAGGGTGTCGTCCTCCCACCGGACCTGCCGATGCAGGTCGTTGAGGAGCACGGCCGCGCCGTCCTCGGCCAGCAGACGGGCGCGGGCGGTGACGTCGGCGTCGAGCAGCAGCCGTAGCCGTGGCCAGTGCGGGGCCAGGGCGATCCGCCAGTACGCCTCGATCTCCTCGGCCAGCCGCCGCAGCCCGGCTGGCGGGTCGGCGTACAGGGCGGCGAGCGCCGGGCTTCGGTCGCCCGGGTACAGGTCCAGGTGCGTGCGGACGGTGTCGGCCGGGGTGGCGCGCAGGGCGGCCAGTTCGGCGGCCAGGTCCGGGATGAGACCGGCGGACGGAGGGGTGAGGAAATCGGCCAGGTATCCGGGCGGGGCCGGCACCAGCTGCCAGAGCAGCCCGCCGTCCGGGCCGGCCAATCCGGCCTCGACCAGCGGTGGACGGACCCGACGTACCCAGGGCAGGTGGACGGCGTGGTCCCCGGGGTCGCGCAGCACCCGGACGCTCGCGACGACCTCCCACAGGCAGGAGACGGCGAACCGGATGCGGGCTACGGCGCCCGCCGACAGGCCGATGGCGACCACGGCACCCCCGTTGGATTCAGCTGGGACTGAAACATTACTGCGGCGGTCGGGGCGGGCCGAGACTTGCCGGGTGAGCGAACACCACACCCGAGCAGAACTGTTCCGATCCCTGCACACCCCCGGATCGCCGCTGGTCCTCGTCAACGCCTGGGATGCCGCGAGCGCCCGGATCGTGGCGGCCGCCGGCGTCCGCGCGGTGGCCACCACCAGCGCCGGCGTCTCCTGGAGCCTGGGCGCCCCGGACGGCGACGTCCTCGGTCGCGACGCGGCCGTCGACTTGGTCGGCCGGGTCGCCGCCGCGGTGCCGCTGCCGGTCACCGCGGACATCGAGTCCGGGTACGGGGCGACGCCGGCGGAGGTCGGTACGACCATCCGCGCGGTGCTGGACGCCGGTGCCGTCGGCGTGAACATCGAGGACGCCCGACGCGAGGCCGGCCCGCCGTTGCGCGACGTGCCCGACCAGTGCGCCCGGATCGCCGCGGTGCGGGCCGCCGCCGACGCGGCGGGGCTGCCGGTCTACGTCAACGCCCGGATCGACACGTTCCTCAGCGGCACCGGCGGCCGGGACGAGACCGTGGCCCGGGCCACCGCCTATCTCGCGGCCGGCGCGGACGGCATCTTCGTGCCCGGGGTGGTCGATCCGGTGACCATCCGCGCGCTGGTGCAGGCGGTGCCGGCGCCGCTGAACGTGCTCGCCGGGCCGGGTGCGCCGGCGGTGGGGGAGCTGGCCCGCCTGGGGGTGGCCAGGGTGAGCCTCGGCTCGTCGGTCGCGGAGGCCGCGTACGCGGTTGCCCGCCGGGCGGCGGACGAGGCGCTCGGCGCGGGCACGTACGACGCGCTGGCGGACGCCCTCGACTACGGCACGCTCAACGCGTTGATGCGCTGAACGGGGAGGGCGGGGCCATTGCCGACGACGGGCCGGTCACCTCGGTCGAGGTGGCCAGCCCGTCGTCGCGTGATCTGCCGGCTCCACCGGCGATGGGCAGGGGTCGGATCACAGCGGCGGGCCGATGTCCCGCCGCTCCTCGACCCGGCGGTACTCCACTGGCTCCTCGACCCGCCGGTACTCGACCGGCTGCTCGCTGGTGGTGACCACCGCGCGGCGGCGACCCCAGATCAGCGTGGTCATGATCAGGCCGAGCACGCCGGCCGCCATCAGGATCCAGCCGACCACGTCGAGGTCGATGCCGCCGACGCTCGCGTCCAGGGCGAAGGTGAGGATCGCGCCGAGCGCGATGAGGAAGATGCTGGTGCCGATACCCACGACAGCCTCCTTAGGGGGTGTGGTGCGCTGTCGAGGTCCTTCAGTACCCCCTCACCAACCAGCGCAACCACCACGGCCGCAGGGTGCCGCGCCCAGCGATCTTGGCATCGGGTAGAGTTCACCCGTCGCCGGCACTTGCCGGAGACGTGCGGACGTAGCGCAGCTGGTAGCGCATCACCTTGCCAAGGTGAGGGTCGCGGGTTCGAATCCCGTCGTCCGCTCGCGATCCGCCCCGCGATCCTGATTGTCGGGTCGGGCGATCACCACGGGCGATTGGCGCAGTGGGAGCGCGCTTCCTTGACACGGAAGAGGTCACTGGTTCAAACCCAGTATCGCCCACCAGATTCATCCGTAGTGATGCTGAGCTGCGGCGGCGCTCATTCCCCCTTTTCCCTGAGGGTGCGCGCTGGTGTGGTCGCGGCTTCTACGCGGAACACGGGATAGCGCGCCGCTATCGCCTCGAAAGCCGTCAGGGGTGCGCCGCGGTCCACGGGCAGGTGTGGTCGTGCTCCAGGCACCTTCTGCAGGTACCGCTTGAGGATCGGGGCACGCTCTTCGACGGGTACCTCGACCAGTTGGCGGGGCCGGGCGCGGCCGCGTCGGATGGTGACCCGGCCGTCCGCCGCCCGGACGTTGCGGACCCAGTTGCAGTCGTTGCCCAGCATCGAGACCAGGTACCAGACGCCGTCCCGGTCGGCCATGCCGAGCGGGAACCGGGTGATCCGCCCGGTGCGACGGCCCGGCACCTCAAGGGTGACCCAACGTCGGGGCAGCAGGCCGGCACCCTGTACGACCGCCCAGAACCGGGCGAACCGGCGGGCCGTCGAGTTGCCGCGCCCTCCGGTGTACATGGCCCGGAGTTCGTCATCGGCATATGGCCAGCGTGCCATCGGGTCCTCCCAGTGCGCGGCTCGTGCGGCGTCGTCTTCCTTCTTTAAAGGTTGCCGATGTCAGACCAGAGATACAGAGTCCAAAGTCCACATCCGGTTCGAGGACGTCATCCGGGACGCGGCCCGCCGACAATCCGGTGGCGGTCCGGATCGGTCGTTGCGAGACTCTGACCTGTGCGAGAGCCGGACCGTTTCCGAGCCGCCGTCGGCGCCTGGGCGGCTGGCGGCACGGATGCCGCAGCGGCCGCCGCGGCGGCCCGTGAGTTGGCCCGCGACGGCCTGGCCACGGTCGTGCTCGTCGAGGGGGTCAGCGACCAGTGCGCGGTGGAGGCGCTGGCCGCACGGCGCGACCGTGACCTGGCCGACGAGGGCGTGTGTGTGGTGCCGATCGGGGGCGCCATGAGCGTCGGGCGGTTCCTGCGGCTCGTCGGTGCACAGGGGCTCGCCCTGACGGTGCGGGGGCTCTGTGACGAGGCCGAGGAGAGCTACTTTCGGCGCGGGCTCGAACAGGCCGGCCTGGGCAGTGGCCTGACCCGGTCGGCGATGGAGGCGCTCGGCTTCTACGTGTGCGTCGCCGACCTCGAGGACGAGCTGATCCGCGCGCTCGGCAGCACCGGCGTCGAGCAGGTCCTCGCGGCGGAGAAGGACCTGGCCAGGTTCCGGGTCTTCCAGAACCAGCCCGCGCAGCGCGAGCGGTCGGTCGAGCGGCAACTGCGCCGCTTCATGGGCACCATGAGCGGTCGCAAGGCCCGGTACGCCCGCGCGCTCGTCCGCGCCCTCGACCCGGCCTGCGTACCCCGACCGTTGGACCACCTTCTCGCCGGCTAGCCCAACCGACCTGCCGCGTCAGCCAGCGGTTCTGCCAGCGGCAGATCCGCTACCGGTGAACATGGGTGTCACCCGCTCTGGCCAGCAGGCAGGGTGGACCGCATGAGACTGCTGGTGCTGGGCGGGACGGGTTTCGTGGGTGGAGCGACGGTGGCCGACGCGGTTCGCCGCGGCTGGTCGGTGACGGTGTTCAACCGGGGGATGCACGGCACGGTCCCGCCCGGCGTACAGCGGTTGCGGGGTGACCGGACGCAGCCGGACGGCCTGGCGGCGCTGGCGGGCGGCGAATGGGACCTGGTGGTCGACACCTGGGACGATGCCCCCCGGGCGGTGCGGGACGCGGCTCGCGCGCTGGTCGGCGCGGTCCCGCACTACGCCTACATCTCCAGCGGCTCGGTCTACGCCCAGCCGGTGCCGGCGCAGGTCGGCGAGGAGGCGCCCACTGTGGGCACGGCCGCCGCCGACGCCACCGGGGGAGACTACGCGGAGTGCAAGGCGGGCGGGGAGTTGGCCGCGACGGAGGTCTACGGCGAGCGGGCGCTGCTGGTGCGCGCCGGGTTGATCCTCGGGCCGGGGGAGGACATCGGCCGGCTGCCGTGGTGGCTGCAGCGGGTGGCCCGCGGCGGTGACGTGCTCGCGCCCGGCCCCCGGGATCTGCCCGTGCAGTACATCGACGTGCGCGACCTGGCCGCGTGGACGCTGGACCGCGCCGCCGAGCGGGTCGGCGGTGCCTTCAACGTGATCAGCCACCCGGGGCACACCACGATGGGCGAGCTGCTCGACACGGTCGTCGCGGTGACCGGCTCCGGCGCCCGGCTGCACTGGACCGACCCGGCGCCGATCCTGGCCGCCGGCGTGGTCCCCTGGAACGACCTGCCCATCTGGGTTCCGGAGGGTCACGAGTTCCGGTGGATGCAGGAGCGCGGCGTGCAGAAGGCGTACGCGGCGGGGCTGACGTGCCGACCGGTGGCCGACACCGTCGCCGACACCTGGCGCTGGCTGCGTGCGGTGGGGTCGGTGCCACCGCGCGCCGGCCGGCCGGCCCGGGAGCCGGTGGGGCTGGATCCCGCCCGGGAGGCGGAGCTGCTCACCGCCTGACCGGGCGTCCGCCGTCGACGGGGTGCGGCTGGTGATGCCGGCTCAGGCCGGCACCACCGGCAGGTCCAGCACCTCGTCGATGCTGCGGCGTGGGGTCGGTCGGCCGGGCTGGCCGTACCCGATCCGCAGCACCATCTGCGGTGTGCCGAACCGGCCCAGCGACAGCCGCAGTTGCTCCCGCGCGCCGGGCACCTCGATCGGCTGGGAGAGCATCGACACGCTGAGCCCGGCGTCGGTGGCGGTGAGCAGCACCCGTTGCAGGGCCTGCCCGGCGATGACCTGGTCCACCGCGGTGTTGCCCACCGAGCCGAGCACCGCCACCAGCGGCTCCGGCTCGAAGTCCCGCCCCGGGGCCCGGTCGAGCCCGCCGAAGGCGCGCGCCGGCAGCACGTCCTGCGGCTCGCTCTGCGGGCCGCCGGCCGAGGAGGGCACGCCGTCCGGTGCGGGCTCCCGGCGTAGCCACTGCTCGCGCTCCGCCCGGTAGGCCGGGTCCCGCTCCAGCACCCGGTGCGCGCTTCGGGCGATCTCGCCGAACGCGGCGACCGCGCTCACCCCGATCAGCATCTCCAGCCAGCACTCCTCGGTGCGGGCCGCCTCGCCGAGCCGCCAACGGGCGTCGGCCGGAACCGGGTTCGGCCAGAACGGCAGCCGGTTGCTGAACCGGCGGGGGATGGCGGCGTACAGGCTCTGCTCCGCGGGGGTGGGCGGGCGCGGGGTGTCCGGCACCAGCCGGACCAGCAGGTTCGGCTCGGCCGGGTCAGGGCGCAGCCGCACCTGGGCCGGGATGCCGGCGACGGCCAGCGCGATCCGCAGGTTGAACAGCGCGGCGCCGCAGGCGACCCGCACTCCCCACCCGCTCGGGTCGGTCGCCGGCAGCCGGCGGGCCGGGTCGGCCAGCACGTCGATCCCGCCGTCGCGCAGCCGCAACCGCCACGGCTGGGTGTTGTGCAGAGAGGGTGCCCGTACCGCGTCCATGGCGGCGGCCCGCAGCTGTGCGGGGGTGTAGCCGATGTCCATGGCGGGTGCTCCTTTCCCGGTGCCAGCGGCCGATGGTGCGGGCGACGCACCCCTACCGTCCGCCCGTCGGGTGGGCGGCGGGCAGGGCCGGACGTCCCGATCCGTCGTGCCCGACCGGCCCCCTGCCCGGGTCCGACCGTCGCGCTGGCCCGGCCTCGCAGGTGGAACCGGTGTGATCGGGACCTTCGGCCCGTGCACCTGACGCGGGACTCGGGTAGAAACGAGGAATGATCCGCGTGTTCCTCCTCGACGACCACGAGGTCGTCCGCCGTGGCCTGGCCGACCTCCTGCAGAGCAGCGGCGACATCGAGGTGGTCGGCGAGTCCGGCTCCGCGCAGGAGGCGGCCCGCCGCATTCCGGCGTTGCGGCCGGACGTGGCGATCCTCGACGCACGGCTGCCCGACGGCAACGGCATCAACGTGTGCCGCGACGTGCGCGCCGTCGACTCGTCCATCAAGGGCCTGATCCTCACCTCGTACGAGGACGACGAGGCGCTGTTCGCGGCGATCATGGCGGGCGCCGCCGGGTACGTGCTCAAGCAGATCCGCGGCACCGACCTGGTCGACGCCGTGCGTCGGGTGGCGGCCGGGCAGTCGCTGCTCGATCCGGCGATCACCACCCGGGTGCTGGAGCGCATCCGCAACGGCGTCGAGCAGCCGCGCGAGTTGAAGTCGCTCACCGAGCAGGAGCGACGGATCCTGGAGTATGTGGCGGAGGGGATGACCAACCGGGAGATCGCCGGGAAGATGTTCCTGGCCGAGAAGACGGTGAAGAACTACGTCTCCAGCGTGCTGGCCAAGCTGGGCCTGGAGCGCCGCACCCAGGCCGCCGTCCTGGCCACCCGCCTGCTCGGCAAGACCCCCTGACCCGACCCGCGCCGATCAGTCGCGCAGCGGCACGGACCAGCTCACCTCGGTGCCGTGCGGCTCGACCGGGCGGATCGTGAAGGTGCCGGCGTGACGTTCGGCGCGTTCGCGGAGGTTGACCAGCCCGCCTCGGGCGGCGCTCGGATCGCAGCCCACGCCGTCGTCGGTGACCGTGACGGTGACATGGCCGGCGTCGACGCGTACGGCCACGGCGACCTGGTCGGCCTGCGCGTGGCGGACCGCGTTGGACAGCGCTTCGCGCAGTACGGCGGTGAGGTCCGGGCGGATCGCGTCCGGGACGGCGCTGTCCACCGGCCCGGTCAGCTCCAGGTGGGGCTTGTGGTCCAGCGACTCGGCGGCCAGCTCGATCGCCTCGCGGATCTCGGTGCGCAGCGCTGCGGTCATGGGCGTGCGCAGCTCGAAGATGGTCCGGCGGATGTCCCGGATGGTGGCGTCCAGGTCGTCGACCGCCGCGTTGATCCGTTTGGCCACCTCCGGGCGGGTCATCATCGGCGCGGCGCTCTGTAGTTGCAGGCCGGTGGCGAAGAGCCGCTGGATCACGACGTCGTGCAGGTCGCGGGCGATCCGCTCGCGGTCCTCCAGGACCACCAGCAGCTCCCGCTCCTCCTGGCCACGGGCCCGCTCCATGGCCAGCGCGGCCTGCCCGGCGAAGCTGCCCAGCAGGGCCACGTCGTCCTCGCTGGTGCCGCCGCCGCGTTCCGGCCGGTGCGCCACGACCAGCACACCGTGCAGGGTCTCGGCGGTGGCCAGTGGTGAGATCACCGCCGGGCCGGTGTGCAGCAGCGCGGGCCACGGTGCGGCGTGCGCGAGATCGTCCACCTGGTCGTGGCGGCCCTCGGCCACCGCAGCGCCGAAGCTGGTGTCGGCGAACGGCAGGACCGTGCCGACCAGCGCCCGGGCCTGCTCGTCGGCGCCGTCGACCACCTCCACGGTGAACTGGGTGCTGTCGGTGTCGTAGAGCAGCACCAGCGACAGCTCCGCCTCGGCGACCTCCCGGGCACGGCGGGCGACCAGCGCCAGCGCGTCGGTGCGACGCACCTCGCCGAGCAGCACCGAGGTGATCTCCGCGGTCGCGGCCAGCCAGCGTTCCCGCCGGTGCGCCAGGGCGTACAGGCGGGCGTTCTCGATGGCCACGCCGGCCGCGGCGGCGAGCGCGACCACGATCTCCTCGTCGTCCTCGGTGAACTGCGCGCCGCCCTGCTTCTCGGCCAGGTAGAGATTGCCGAACACCTGGTCCCGGATGCGCACCGGCACGCCCAGGAAGCTGTGCATCGGCGGGTGGTTGGCCGGGAAGCCGTAGGAGCGGGGGTGCTGGGTGATGTCCGGCATCCGCAGTGGCCGGGGGTCGTCGATGAGCAGGCCGAGGACGCCCCGCCCGTGTGGCAGGTCGCCGATCTGGGCGTGCACCTCGGGGGAGATGCCGTGCACGATGAAGTCGTGCAGCAGCCGGTCCGGGCCGACCACGCCCAGCGCGCCGTACCGGGCGCCGGCCAGCTCGCAGGCCGCCTGCACGATGCGTTGCAGGGTGCTGCGCAGGTCCAGGTTGGTGCCGATGGCGACCACCGCGTCGAGCAGGGCGCGCAGCCGCTCCCGGCTGGTGACGACCTCGCCGACCCGGTCCAGCATCTCCTGGAGCAACTCGTCGAGGCGGACCCGCGGCAGCGGGCTCAGCCCGAGCGACGGGGTCACGTGGGCTTCCTGACGAGGCTGCGGGGCGCTGTTGGTCATCGAGCGATGGTATCGCCGATGATCGCCGTGGCCAGAACCGTCAACCCCGCTCGCCGCGTACCGCGGTGGTGTCGATCACCTGCTCGGTGGTCAGCCGCGGGGTGTGCGGCGGGCCCGCGTGCGTCGGGTCCGCGATCCCCAATCGCAGCACGAGGTACGGGAAGCCGAGCCCGGCGAGCAGGTGCCGGAGGCTCTGCCGGGTGCCCTCCACCTCCACCACCGAGCTGAGCGGTACCAGCGAGACGCCGAGCCGGGTGGCGGTCAGCCAGGCGGCGGAGAGCGCCTCGCCAGCGCGCAGCCAGCTGTCCGGTTCGTCCTCGTCGCCGTAGAGCATCGCGTACACGGCGGCCCGGTCGTGGCCGGGGCCGATCGGCAGGCCGCCGGGGTGGCCGAAGTCGCGGGCCGGCACGGTGGTCTGCGGAGGCTGTTCGGGCAGCACCTCCGGTGGCAGCCCGGTGCCGGTGCCGGCCCTGCTGGTCCAGTACGCCAGCTCGGCGCGCAGCTGCGGATCCTCGGCCTCGACGGTGTCGGCGTGCCCGGCCGCGGCGGCCAGCTCGAGCACCTGGTCGCCGTCGAGGATCTGCAACCGGCCGCCCTCGGTGGTGACCGCCCGGGTGATCTCCCCGATCGCGGCGGTCGGCACCGGCTCGTCGCTGACCGGCCGCCGGTCGGTGTGCCGGATCTGCATGCACTGCACCATCCGCATGGCGTCCGGGTCGGCCGTCACGCGGGTGAGGGTGGTCAGCCGGGCCAGCAGCTCGCGGTCGGCCGGGTCGGGCATTCGCTCCACCACGGCGCGCCACCCCTCGGCGGCCAGCGCCAGGCGGGCGTGGTGCAGGGCGGCGCCGCAACTGATCGCGAGCAGCCGGCCCTCCGGGTCGGTGGCGGTGAGCTGCCGGTCGGCGACGGTGCGCAGCTCCAGTGCGTCAGGCAGCACCCGCCAGCGCCACGGCTGGGTGTTGTGCAGCGAGGGGGCGTGGCCAGCGGTGGCGGCGGCCTCCGCCAGCGCGGTGGTCAGCTGGCTCTCCTGACTCATGGTCACGACCTTTCCATCTCTGCCCATCGTGCCTCACGGCACGGTGCTGTGCGCGGCTTGCCGGTCCATCCTCTGGCATCCGAGGGAGTCCCGCACGGGCCGCAGGCGCCGATCACATCGCGTCGTTACGCCCGCCGGACCAGGCCCGGGGTCAGCGTTCCCGGACCACCGCGACCGGGCAGTGGGTGTGCTGGATCAGCTGTTGGCTGACCGAGCCGAGCAGCATGCCGGCCAGGCCGCCCCGGCCCCGGCTGCCGACCACCACCAGCCGCGCGTCGCGGCTCGCCTCGATCAGCATGGCCGCCGGGCTGCCCGGGACCAGGTCGACGGTCACGGTCAGTTCGGGGAACGTCCGCCGCCATGGCTCCACGTTCTCCTCCACCGCGGCCCGCTCGTCCGGGACCCCGGCCGCCCCGCCGGGGCCGGGCGTCCAGGCCCGCAGGACGCGCAGCGGCACCCGCCGCTGGGCCGCCCGCTCGGCCGCGAAGCCGAGCGCCACCAGCGACGGCTCGGAACCGTCCACGCCGACCGCCACCGGCCCGGCCGTCGCGTCCGCCGGTGCGCTGCCGGCCCCGTCCCGGACCACCACGACCGGGCAGTGCGCGTGTGCGGCGACCGCCACCGCCGTCGATCCAGCCAGCAGCCCACCGAACCCGCCGTGGCCGCGGCTGCCGAGCACCAGCAGCCCGGCCTTGGCCGAGCGTTCCTGCAGTACCAGGGCGGGTGGCCCGTCGAACACCTCGCCGGTGACGGTGAGCCCGGGGTGCGCGGCGGCGGCCTTCGCCGCCGCGTCCCGGACCAACTCCTCCACCTGTCGCCGGGCGGCGTCGTCCGGCCAGATGCCGGGCGCCACGCCCGGGCCGACCCAGCTGGCTACGGTCAGCCATTCGAAGACGTACGCCAGCCGCACCGGCTGGCCGCTGCGCCCAGCCTCGTCCAGCGCCCAGTCCAGGGCCACCGAGGCGTCGGTGGAGCCGTCGTAGCCGACCAGAATTTCCGAGTCGCGCACGTTGTCCTCCTCAGGGGTTGGTCGGGTCGATTTCCCGGACCCAGCGCCACTCCGCGACCTGTGGGTCATCCTCGCCGTGCCGGCGGGTGTAGTCGCGGGCCGACTGCCGGGCGTCGACCATCTGCTGGCGCAGGTGCGCGGCGCGGGCCGCCAGCCCGGGCACCCGGTCGATGACGTCGATGACCAGGTGGAAGCGGTCCAGGTCGTTGAGCATCACCATGTCGAACGGCGTGGTGGTGGTGCCCTCCTCCTTGTAGCCGCGCACGTGCAGGTTGTCGTGGTTGGTACGGCGGTAGGTGAGCCGGTGAATCAACCACGGGTAGCCGTGGTAGGCGAAGATGATCGGCCGATCCGCGGTGAAGATGGTGTCGAACTCGTTGTCGGGCAGGCCGTGCGGGTGCTCGGTGGCCGGCTGGAGTCGCATCAGGTCCACCACGTTGACCAGCCGCACCCTCAGGTCCGGCAGGTGCCGGCGCAGCAGGTCGGCGGCGGCCAGCGTCTCCAGCGTGGGGACGTCCCCGCAGCAGGCGAGCACCACGTCCGGCTCGCTGCCGCCGTCGCTGCTGGCCCACTCCCAGATGCCCAGGCCGCGCCGGGTGTGCTGGATCGCCTCGGTCATCGACAACCAGTTCGGCGCCGCCTGCTTTCCGGCCACCACCACGTTGATGTAGTGCCGGCTGCGTAGGCAGTGGTCCATCGTCGCGAGCAGCGTGTTGGCGTCCGGCGGCAGGTAGACCCGGACCACCTCGGCCTTCTTGTTGACCACGTGGTCGATGAAGCCGGGGTCCTGGTGGGAGAAGCCGTTGTGGTCCTGTCGCCAGACGTGGCTGGAGAGCAGGTAGTTCAGTGAGGCGAGCGGCTGCCGCCAGGGGATGCCCCGGGTCACCTTCAACCACTTGGCGTGCTGGTTGAGCATCGAGTCGACGATGTGGATGAACGCCTCGTAGCTGGTGAACAGGCCGTGCCGGCCGGTCAGCAGGTAGCCCTCCAGCCAGCCCTGGCACAGGTGCTCGGAGAGCACCTCCATCACCCGGCCGTCCGGGGAGAGGTGCTCGTCGCTGGGCACCGTGTCGGCCACCCAGGCCCGGTCGGTCACCTCGAAGGCGGCGCCCAGCCGGTTGGAGGCGACCTCGTCCGGGCCGAACAGCCGGAACGTCTCCGGGTTGGCGGCGATGACGTCCCGGATCCACGCGCCGAGCACACCGGTCGCGCCGGCCATCGGCTCGCCCGGCTGGGGGACGTCCACGCCGTACTCGCGGAAGTCGGGCAGCGTCAGGTCGCGGAGCACCACCCCGCCGTTGGTGACCGGGTTGGCGCTCATCCGCCGGTCGCCGTGCGGCGGCAGCGTGCACAGCTCGTCCACCGGCGCGCCGGTGGCGTCGAACAGCTCCTCGGGGCAGTAGCTGCGCAGCCAGCGCTCCAGCTCGGCCAGGTGCGCCGGGTTGTCCCGCACCCCGGACAGCGGCACCTGGTGGGCGCGGTAGGTGCCCTCCACCTGGGTGCCGTCGACCTCGCTCGGCCCGGTCCAGCCCTTCGGCGTCCGCAGGATGATCATCGGCCAGCGGGGACGCTCGACGGCGCCGCCGGAGCGCGCCTTGAGTTGGATCGCGGTGATCTCGTCCAGCGCACGGTCCATCGTCGCGGCGAGCGTGCGGTGCACCTGGGCCGGGTCGTCGCCGGCCACCACGTACGGCTGGTAGCCCGAGCCGCGCATGAGGTCGAGCAGGTCCGCCTCGGGGATCCGGGCCAGCACGGTCGGACTGGCGATCTTGTAGCCGTTGAGGTGCAGGATGGGCAGCACCGCACCGTCGCGGGCCGGGTTGAGGAAGACGTTCGAGAGCCAACTGCCGGCCAGCGGCCCGGTCTCCGCCTCACCGTCGCCGATCACACAGGCGACCACCAGGTCCGGGTGGTCGAAGGCGGCGCCGTAGGCGTGGCTCAACGCGTACCCCAGCTCGCCGCCCTCGTGGATCGAGCCCGGCACCTCCGCCGCCACGTGGCTGGGAATGCCGCCCGGGAAGGAGAACTGCCGGAACAGCCGGGCCATCCCGGCCTCGTCGCGCGAGACGTCGTGGTAGCGCTCCGACCAGGTGCCCTCCAGCCAGGTGTTGGCCACGATGGCCGGGCCGCCGTGCCCGGGGCCGGTGACCAGCATGGCGTTCAGGTCGCGCGCCACGATCACCCGGTTGAGGTGGGCGTAGATCAGGTTGAGCCCGGGGCTGGTGCCCCAGTGACCGAGCAGCCGCGGCTTGATGTCGTCGACGGTCAGCGGCTCCCGCAGCAGCGGATTACCCAGCAGGTAGATCTGCCCGACGGTGAGGTAGTTCGCGGCTCGCCAGTAGGCGTCCAGCCGGCGCAGCTCGTCGTCGGTGAGGGCACGGCGCGCGTCGAGAGCGGTGTCCATGATGCTGAACCTCTCGCGGGTAGGAGTGGGGCGTCCGGCGTCCAGCCTCGTCGCCGCCGACGCCCCAGGGTCAGGGCCGTTGGTCCCGGGTCGGGCGGACGTCGGGCCCAGTCAGCGGAATGTCGGTCAGCCCGCGGACGACGATCACCGGGGCCGGGGAGTGGTAGAGCAGGGACTGGGCGACCGAACCGAGCATTCCACGCCCCGGTTCGTCGCCGCGGGCGGCGACCAGCGTCAGCTGCGCCGAGCGCGACATGTCGACCAGCACCTGCTCGGGAGCGCCGCGGATGACGCGGCACTCGACCGGCACCTCCGTGCGGCGGGCGGCGTGGCGGGCCATCAGCTCGGTGAGCTGATCGGTGACCTCGGCGGTGTCCTCGTCGGGCTCCACCACCCGCAGCGCCAGCAGTCGGGCGCTGCGCCGGGTCGCGCACTCGAAGGCCCACTGCAGGGCGAGGGTCGAGCTGGGCGAGCCGTCCACCCCGACCAGCATCGGGCCCGGCGGCGGCGGGTCGTCGCGGACGACCAGCAGCGGGCAGCCGGCCCGTGCGGCCAGCTGCACGGCAGGCGTGTCGGACGCGACGCACTCGCCGCTGCCGGCCATCCCGCTGTCGCCGACCGCGAGCAGGAAGGCCGCCTCCGACCGGCGGATCAGGGTGAGCAGCATGGCGTTCTCGATGATCTCGCCGCGTACGGTCAGTCCCGGCTCGACCTCGTGGGCGAGCTGGGCGGCCCGGGTGATCAGGTCTTCGGCGTGGTCCCGGGGCGCGGCGACGGTGTCCGCGGCGAAGGCCGCCTGCCAGTCGAAGACGTGCAGCAGGTGCAGCGGCCGGCCGTGGGTGGCGGCCTCCTGTGCGGCCAGTCGGACGACCGGGAGGTCGCGGTCCGAGCCGAGACCGACCAGCACCGCTGCATCGGCGGATGCGGCCATCCGACATCACCTCCCGGGCGTCGCGCCCGGCACGACCACGCTGTCCCTGACCGAGGGTAGTCGGGTGGTCACGATGGTGGGCCGGATCGGGGGTGCTGTCGATGTGGGTTCTCAGCGAAGGTGCCACGTTCGTGGCCACTCAGTCGAGACAGAACTCGTTGCCCTCGATGTCCTGCATCACGAGGCACGACTCGTTGTCGCCATCGGCAAGCAGTAGTCGCACGCGTGCCGCGCCGAGCGGGACCAGTCGTGCGCATTCGGCCTCAAGTGCGGCCAGGCGCTCTTCACCCACGAGCCCGGTGCCGACCCGCACGTCAAGATGCAGCCGATTCTTGACGACCTTGCCTTCGGGAACGCGCTGGAAGAACAGTCGCGGGCCGACACCTGAGGGATCACCGCATGCGAACGCTGAACCCTGTTGCTCGGGCGGCAGCGCGCGATCGAACTCGTCCCAGGTGGCGAATCCCTCGGGTGGCGGCGGTACCACGTACCCCAACACCTCGCACCAGAAGCGGGCGACGCGCTCAGGCTCTGCGCAGTCGAAGGTGACTTGGAACTGCTTGACCGACGCCATCGGTCCACCATAGGGGCGGGGTCTGTCGTTGTCTCCACGGACCCGCCCCTGGTGGTGAGAACGGATCAACCTCGCTGAGCACCCACAGTTGATTCCTGGCGGCGCCGTTCGTCAACTGGGGTTGACGCGAGTGGCGCTGTCAACGTATGTTGACGGCATGAGTCAGGCGACGGAACTCGCGGCGGCAGCCGGCAGCACCGACCCCCGGGTCGGGCTGCGCGCCGTCCGCGCGCTGCGCCGGCTGCTCGAGCGGCTCGAGGTGGTCCAGGTGGACAACGCCCGTCGACAGGGCTGGTCCTGGCAGGAGATCGCCGACGCGCTCGAGGTCAGCCGGCAGGCGGTGCACAAGAAGCACGCCGGGCGGCCGGCGGTCAATCAATCCTGGGAGGCGTGATGTTCGAACGGTTCACCGACCGGGCGCGCGACGTGGTGCACCGGGCGCTGGAGGAGGCGCGGGCCGAGGGCCAGCGGCCGGTCGGCACCGAGCACCTGCTGCTCGCCCTGACGGCCGACGAGGCCGGCCTGGCCAGCCGGGTGCTGGCCGACGCCGGGGTACGCGCCGACGACCTGCGCGAGCGGGTCCGCCGACACACGGCCAGCGGCGGCGCCGGCCTCGGCGACGCGGACGCGGCGGCGCTGCGCGAGATCGGCATCGACCTGGCCGCGATCGTGGCCCGAATCGAGCAATCCTTCGGCCCGGACGCACTGCGCGAGGCTGTGCCGGCACCGCGCCGCCGCTGGGGCCGCCGGCGTTTCCTCGGCGGGCCGTTCTCGCCCCGGTCCAAGAAGGTGCTGGAGTTGTCGCTGCGGGAGGCGCTGCGGCTGCGTCACCGCCACATCGGCACCGAGCACATCCTGCTCGGGGTGCTCCGCGAGGGCCAGGGCCTGGGTGCGCTGGTGCTCACCGAGGCCGGGGCCGACCTCGACGATCTGCGCCGACGGGTGGAGAGCGCCCTGCGGACGGCGGCCTGACAGCGGTCGCGTGAAACAGCGGCAGGCGTGTTGAAACCTGTCTGTGGCACTTCCGACGCCGGCCGCTCGTGGGCTCGCTGAAGGCGTACCGGTGCTGCACACTGGCGCCGTGGATGCTGGACAGGAAAGGCGGCCCTCGGGCGGCGACGGCGGGCTGCGGTCCGCCGTCGTGGTCAACCCGGTGAAGGTCGACGATCTCGACGAGCTGCGCCGCACCGTGAACGACGCCCTCGCCGCCGCCGGCTGGCCCGAGCCGCAGTGGTTCGAGACCACTGCCGATGACCCCGGGCGCGGCCAGACCGAGCAGGCCGTCAAGGCCGGCGTCGACCTGGTCTTCGCCTGCGGTGGCGACGGCACCGTGATGTCCTGCGTCAGCGGCCTGGTCGGCACGGACGTGGCGCTGGCCGTGCTGCCCCAGGGCACCGGCAACCTGCTCGCCGCCAACCTGGGTCTCTCCACCGACATGGCCGCCGGGCTGCAGGTCGCCATCGAGCGCGGCCGACGGCTGCTCGACGTCGGCGCCGTCGAGGACCAGTACTTCACCGTGATGGCCGGCATGGGCTTCGACGCCCAGATGCTGGCCGCCACCTCCGAGACCACCAAGGCCCGGATCGGCTGGCCGGCGTACGTGGTGGGTGCCGCCCGGCACCTGCGGGACCGGCCGATGCGGGTGCAGATCCGCATCGACGACCGCCCGCCGGTGCGCCGCCGGGCCCGCTCGGTGCTGATCGCCAACGTGGGCCGGCTCCAAGGCGGCGTGCGGCTGCTCACCGAGGCCGAGCCGGACGACGGCTGGCTCGACATCGCGGTGCTCACCCCACGCAACCTGCGACACTGGCTCGCGCTCGGCTGGGCCGTGATCCGCCGCAACGGCCGGGTGCCGCAGATGGAGGTGTTCCGCGGCCGGCGCGTGGTGGTCACCAGCAACCGGGCCCAGCCCCGGGAGCTGGACGGCGACCTCATCTCCCCGGGCCGGCAGCTGCGGGCGGAGGTCCGGCCCCAGGCGCTCTGGCTCTGCGTGCCACAGCCCGAGGACGCCCCCGACCTGGCCGTCGACGCGCAGCGAGTCGGGGAACGGGGCGAGCAGCTGATCGAGGAAGCGCGCCGTGAGTAGCACCCGGATCGTGCCGGAGACCCGGCTGATGGCCGACGAGGAGCTGTCCGCCGACGACGCCTGGCACACCCTGCGCCGCCAGGGCGGCTGGCACCTGCTGCGGGACGCCTTCATCCGTTTCCGCTACGGCGACGGGTTCAGCCACGCCCGGGCCTTCGCGCTGCAGCTCTGCCTCGCCGTGGTGCCGTTCATGATCGCCCTCACCGGCCTGATCAGCGAGCTGGGCGTCGAAGAGGGCGGCCGCGTGGTCGCCGACACCGTCCTGGCGCTCACCCCCGGCCAGAGCGAGCAGGTGGTCGCCGAGCTGCTCGGCGAGGGCGAACGTGTCGAGGACGCGGGCGAACTGGCGCTCACCCTCGGCCTGCTCACCGGGCTGGTCGCGCTGACCACCACGATGGCCCAGATCGAACGGGGCGCCAACCGCATCTACGGCGTGGAGCGGGACCGCCCGGCGCTGCGGAAGTACTTCCGTGCCGCCGTGCTGGCCCTCACCGCCGGCCTGCCCGCGTTGGCCGGCTTCCTGATCCTGGTCGCCGGCGGCGCGGTGGGCGACTCGGTACGGGAGCACTACGAGTGGGGTGCGGTCGCCAACGGCGTCTGGAACGTGATCCGCTTCCCGCTGAGCCTCGGGCTGACCGTGCTCGCCGTGGCGGTGCTGTTCCGGCGCGCGCCGCGCCGCAAGCAGCCCGGCCTCTCCTGGCTGTTCTTCGGCGCCGGCATCGCCACGGCGCTGTGGTGGCTGGCCAGCCTGCTGCTCGCCGCGTACGTGCGGTTCAGCGACGACTTCGGCCAGACCTACGGCGCGTTGACCGGGATGATGGCGCTGCTGCTCTGGGCCAACCTCACCGGCATGGCGCTCTTCGGCGGGCTGGCCTTCGCCGCCCAGCTGGAGGCGTTGCGCATCGGCGTGCAGGAGCCCGCCCAACCTGACCTTTGGGAGCCGGAGGCCGACCGTGCCGAGCTCTTCGACACCGGGGACATGACGGCCCTGTAGCCGCCCCCGTCCGACGTCCGCGTGTACGGGAGGCGCCGATCGGGTAAAGCGCACCGCCAGGCAGACAAGGGAGGTGCGGGGTGACCGCGGTCAAAGAGGTGGTGCGGCGTCCGATCGGGCATTTCGCCGAGCGGAGCATCGCTGGTCTGGCGGCCGTCACCGGCGCCGGGGTGGCCTTCGGGCTGCTGTTGTTGCTCGTCCGGGTGCGGTGGAGCCCGTTGCAGGACGCCGACCACGCGGTCGCCGATTGGTTCAACGATCTCGTCGCCCCGCACCACGCACTCGTCACCGTGCTCCAGGCGGTGACCGACCTGGGCGGCCGGCCGATCCTCATCTGGCTGGTCACCATCGCCGTGGTCGGATTGCTGATCCGGCGGCAGCCACGGCTGGCCGTCTACCTGATCATCACCGGGGTCGGCGGCCTGATCCTCGACCCGTCGCTGAAGACGCTGGTCGGCCGGCTCCGCCCGGTGGTGGACCTGCCGATCGCCAGCGCCCCGGGCAACAGCTTCCCGAGCGGGCACGCGCTCGGCTCGTTCGTCGCGTACGGGGCGCTGCTGCTGGTCTTCCTGCCGGCGATGGCGCCCCGCTGGCGTAAGCCGGCGATCGTCGCGGTCGGCGTGCTGGTCACCCTGATCGGGCTGACCCGGATCGCGCTGGGCGTGCACTTCGTCTCCGACGTGCTGGCCGGCTGGCTGCTCGGCGCCGCCTGGCTCGGTGTCACCTCGTACGCCTTCCAGCTGTGGCGGCGTGAACGGGGCCGCCCGGTCCCGCCGTTGACCGAGGGGCTGGAGCCGGAGGCCGGGCATGACATCGCCCCCGCCCCGGCCGAGGAGCACGTGCTGGCCCACCCCCGCTCGGCGGTGGCCGAGCTGCTGGTCGGCTGGGTGCTGGTGTTCGGGGCGCTGTACGCCTTCGGCACGTACGTCAGCTACCACGCCAAGGGCACCTTCTTCGACACCCTCGACACCGAGGTGCCGCGCTGGTTCGCCGACCGGCACACCGAGGTGCTGACCGAGGTGAGCTGGTGGTGGAGCAAGTTCGGCGACACCCACGCCATCCTGCTCATCGCGCTGGTGTTCTGCCCGCTGGTGCTGGCGGTGTGGCGGCGCTGGCGGCCGGTGCTGTTCGTGGCGCTGGCGATGGTCGGCGAGCTGACCCTCTTCCTCGCCTCCGCCCGGGCGGTCGACCGGCCGCGCCCGGCGGTGGAGAACCTGGACGGGCAGATGCCCACCTCGTCGTTCCCGTCCGGGCACATCGCGGCGACCATCTGCATCTGGCTGGCGATCGCCGTCATCGTGCTGCCGCGTACCGATCGCTGGTGGCGTTGGATCCTCGTGGCCCTGGCGGTGATCATGCCGGTCGGGGTGGCCACCTCCCGGATGTACCGGGGGATGCACCACCCGACCGACTTCATGGGCGCGATGCTGCTCTCCGCGCTCTGGATCGGGCTGCTCTACCTGGTCATCCGGCCGAACGCCGACGTGCGGGAGGGCAACCAACCGAGCATCGAGTCGGAGGACGTGGACACCCTCGACGACGAGCTGGCCCGGGCCGGCCGGGCGGACTGAGCGTCCCGTGCTGCGGGTGATGACCTGGAACATCCGGACCGGCGGTCGGGACCGGGGTGGCTCCGACCGGTGGGACCTGCTGGTCGAGGTGATCACCGCGCAGGCGCCGGACGTGCTGGCCTTGCAGGAGCTGCGCGGCTTCGACCGCGGCGGGCTCCTGGCCGAGGTGGCGGGTCGGGTGGGGATGACACCCCACCTGGCCCGGTCCTGCTTCGGACAGCCGGTGGCGGTGCTGGTCCGGCCGCCGCTGCGGGTCGTCGCCGCGGGGTCGCTGCGCCGGCCGTTCCACCACGCCGCCGCCCGCGTCGTGGTGGCCACCTCGGCCGGTCCGCTGACCGTGCTCGGCACCCACCTCTACCCGTACTCCGGGGGACGGCGGCGGGTGGAGGTCGACTGGCTGGTGGCCGCGCTGCGACGCGCCCAGGGGCCACTGACGCTGGTCGCCGGTGACCTCAACTCGCTCGACCCGACCGTCGACCACACCGCGCGCCTGGCCGGGATGCCCGCTCTCTACCGGCGGCGCCACCTGCGGCGGGGCGGCGGCGCCGTGGACACCCGCGCTGTCGCCCGGCTGCTGGCCGCCGGCCTGGTCGACCTCTGGCCGTCGGCCGCCGCCGGAGCACCGGAGGCCGACGGCCGCACCGTGCCCACCCGGTTCGGCGGGGCCGAGTTCGCCGGGATGCGACTGGACTACCTGTTCGGGACCCCGGCGCTGGCCGAGCGGGTCCGGGACTGCCGGGTGATCCGTGGCGGGGCGGCGGACACCGCCTCCGATCACTATCCGTTGCTGGCCGATCTGGACCTGGACCCAGCCCCACGCTGAGCGGTCCGCTAGGTGCGACCGGGACCCCAGGCGTGGCGCGGGCCCGTTACGGTGCCCACCGTGACCGACCGTTCGACCGTCCGCCCGCCGCTGCCCGGCGCGCCCACTGTGGCCGGTCCGGCCGCCGACCCGCCGGCCGCCGCCGAGCTTCCGCTCGTCGCGGCCGTCGCGCGCGGTGTGGCGCTGGTCGTGGTGCTGCCGGTACGCCTGCTCTGGGAGCTGATCGCGGCCACCGGCCGGCTGCTGTACCGCTACCTGCTCGGCCCGACCGGCCGGTTCCTGCGCCGCTGGCTGCTGGCGCCGCTGGCCTGGGCGCTGCACCGACTCCTGTGGGTCCCGCTGGTCTGGCTCGCCCGCACGTTGGTCTGGCTCCCGCTGGTCTGGCTCGTCCGCACGTTGGTCTGGCTCCCTCTGGTCTGGCTCGTCCGCACGTTCGTCTGGCTCCCCCTGGTCTGGCTCAGCCACGCCATGGCCTGGGTGGCCCGCGTGGTGCTCCGCCCGCCGTTGGTCCTGTTCGGCCGGGCGTTGGTCTGGCTCGTCGAGCACCTGGTGGTACGGCCGCTGCGCTGGCTGGGCACGGTGCTCGCGCCGGCCGGCCGGCTGGTGGTCGCCGCCGTGGTGGGGGCGTGGCGGGTGGCCGGGTGGTTGCTGCGGCTGCTGTACCGACCGCTGCTGCGCGGTCTGCGGTGGGCCTGGTCGGCCATCGTCGTGCCGGTGGCGCGTGGCGCCGGGGCGGCGTTGCGGGCCACCGTGTCACCGGTGGCCCGCTGGATCCGCCGTTCGGTGCTCGATCCGGCTCGGCTGGCCTCCCGCGAGGTGCTCACCGCCCTCGGCCTGCGCCGCTGACGCCGGCCGCGCCGGTGCGCGTGCAACCTGATCCCCATCCGCGTCCATCCATAGGGTGACAGCGTCGGAATCCGGAACGGGAGTGGTTGATGCATGCCGCACAACGGCACGAGTACGTCGAGTTCGTCACCGGAGTGACCGAGAAACTGCGACGCACCGCCTACCTGTTGACCGGTGACCGGCACCGGGCCGACGACGTGGTGCAACAGACGCTCACCCAGCTCTTCGTGAAGTGGCCCCGGGTACGGCAGGCCGACAACCTCGGTGCGTACGTCCATCGGATGCTGGTCAACGCGTTCAAGCAGGAGCGACGGTCCCGCTGGTGGGGCGTCCAGTTGTTCGACCGCACACCCGAGCCGGTGCCCCGCGGGGCACCGTCCGGGCCCGGTGACGCCGCCGCGGACGCCGTGACGGTGCGTGCCGCGCTGGCGGCGGTGCCACCCGGCCAGCGGGTGGTCCTGGTGCTCAGGTTCTACGCCGACCTGAGCGTCGAGCAGACCGCCGAGGTGCTGGGCTGCTCGACCGGAAACGTCAAGAGTCAGACCGCGCGGGGGCTGACCGCGCTGCGCCGGCAGTTGCCGCAGGACGCGGAGTCGAAGGGAGCGGCCCGGTGATCGATCAGGAGGAGACGGACGTGCGGAGCCTGTTGGCGCGCGCGGCCGACGACCTGCCCGGCGGCGGGGTGTCGATGGAGAGGGCGTTGGCCGACGGCGAGCGGACGGTCCGCCGGCGCCGACAGTTGACCGCGGTCGGGGCGGCGGCCACGGTGTTGGCGTTGCTCGGCTCGGCCGCCCTGCTGGCCGGTGTCCGGCCGTCGGTGGACCCGTCGCCTGCGGACGATCCGTCGCCGTCCGCGACGGCCCCGGCGGGACCGCCCACGGTGGCACCGGAGGCATTCGATCCGACGCTGCGGCTGTTCCGGCTCGGGTCGGTGACGGCCGAGGCGGTCAGCCAGTCGTACCGGACGGATCTGAAGGTCCTGGCGGTGGACGCGAGCGTTCCCGAGGCGATCAGCCCCGGCGGGCCGGTGGAGCCGGGGCCGATCATGGGCGTGGGCCGGTCGGTGACCGTGCGGCTGGGTGCGCGCGGGGTCGATCTCTTCGCCAACCAGCGGCAGCGGAGCGAGTTGGACGGTCCGCCACCGGCGGTCGCCCTGCCCGGCACGCCGGTGGCACCGGTCGACGGGCACTCGGCCTTCCTCTACACCGACGGCAGCGAGACGCTGCTCTCCTGGCAGTACGCGCCGGACGGCTGGATGTCGATCCGCATGTCGAAGGTCGACCATCCCGAGGAGCTCGGCCGCCAGATCGCGGCGGGGCTGGTGTGGGAGACCCAGCGAGTGAGCGTCCCGTTCGCGCCGGTCGCCATACCGGCCGGCGCCACGCTGAAGGGCACCGAGCTGCGGATGTACAACGGAAAGTGGCTGGACGTCCACGTCCACTACCGCACGGGTGGACCAGGCCCCCGTCAGGACCTCAGCATCGGCGTGAGCAACGGGACCTTCGCCGGTGACGGAAGCGACTTCGAGGAGTCCCGCACGATGGTGGCGGGCCGCGTCGGGTCGGTGATGAGCGATGACGCGGGCATCGGAGTGTTCCGGGTGGCGCAGGTGCCCGGCTGCTCGGGATGTGTCACCGAGGTCTCGACGGAGAGTCCGGCCGGCGCGAGCGCGGTGGGTGGCCGCGACGGGGGCCTGGAAATGGCAGCCTCGATGCGGATGACCGAGGGCTGGAACGACCCGGCGTCCTGGCGTCCGCTCTAGCGGTGAATGCGGTGGCCGACCCGGCGTCGGGTCGGCCACCGGACCGCCGGCTCGGCTCAGAGCACCAGATTGAGCAGTACGGTGAGCACCACCGACGCGACGATCGATGCGAGGATCATCAGCAGGCAGCCGAGACCTCCACCGAACGGCCGGATCTCCGTGTTGCCAAAGCGCATGAGGTTTCACCTGTCCGTGAGTGCGGGGACGACGACCAACCGAGCGTTCGAGACGAGCCAGGTCATCTGGTCCCGCCAGCCAAACTGCGCAGTGCTCACAGCGAGCGCAGCCGGGGCAGCAACTCCTCCTGCGCCCAGTCCAGGAACATCGGCTGGGTCTCTCCGCCGACCTGGACGATAGCCACGTGGGTGAAGCCGGCGTCGACGAACTTCCGGAACGCCTCCACGTGCGTGTCCACGTCCGGGCCACAGGAGATGCCCTCGGCGACGTCCTCCTCCCGGACGAACTGGGAGGCGGCGGCGAAGGAGTCCGGGCCGGGCAGTTCGGCGTTGACCTTCCAGCCCAACCCGAACCAGCGGAACTGGTCGTGCACGATCTTGCGGCACTCCGCCTCGTCCGGGCCGTAGCAGATGGGCACCTGCCCGTAGCGGGGTTGGCCGGCGCCGCCAGCGTCGTCGTACATCTCGATGATGTGCCGGTCGGGCTCGGTGGCCACGAGGCCGTTGCCGTACTCGGCGGCCAGGGTGGCGGACTGTCGGCCGGAGGCGGCGATGGCCATGGGAACCGGCCGTTCCGGGCGGTCCCAGACGTAGGCGTCGGGCACGTCGAAGTGGTTGCCGGAGAAGGTCAGCGACTCGCCGTTGAGCAGCGGCCGGATGATCTGCAACGCCTCCTCGAACATCTCGTGCCGCTGCTGCACGTGTGGCCAGCCGCCGACCACGTGCTCGTTGAGGTTCTCCCCGGCGCCCAGGCCGAGGGTGAACCGGCCGTCCGAGAGTGCCCCGATCGTGCTGGCCTTCTGCGCCACGACGGCCGGGTGGTAGCGGCGGATCGGGCAGGTCACGAAGGACATCAGCTCCGCGCGGGAGGTGGCGTGGGCGACCGCGCCGAGCACCGACCAGGCGTACGGGGAGTGGCCCTGTGCGTCCAGCCAGGGGGAGTAGTGATCGGACACCACCAGTTGGTCGAAGCCAGCAGCCTCGGCCCGGACCGCGTGGTCGATCAACTGCTTCGGACCGGACTGCTCGCACATCAGGGTGTAGCCGACACTGACCATCCTGGTTTCCCTTCCCACCGGCGACGTTCCCGGGATACCCCGGTCGGCAGCGGTCAACCATCCCGTCCGGTTCCGACGGACAACGCTTGACGGATGACGATGGCCTGCCTACGGTCGCTCTTAACCGGTTAAGAGAGTCCGGTGTGGCGTACATCCTGTGGTGGGGATGACCGCCCCGTGACGGCCCGCGTCCGCGTGGGCCGTCACGGCTGTCTGCCGCCCGGATCCGGCCACTGAACCGGTTGCGCCGACCGATCCATCGTCCTACGCTGATGCCTGCGCCGTCGGGATCCGGGCGGCGGCTGTCGGGCTGCAGCCGCCTTCCCCTGTCACGTCCCACCCCTGTCGGGCACCGGGGGTCCTCCCTGAGGAAGGCCATGAAGACTCGACTCTCCGCCGCCGGCGCGGCCCTGCTCGCGCTGCTCGTCGCCGTGCTGGCGTTCGGCCAGCCGGCACACGCCGCGGCCGGTTTCTCCGTCGCGGGCGGCAAGCTGTACGACGCCAACGGCACCGAATTCATCATGCGCGGGGTCAACCACGCGCACACCTGGTACCCGCAGCAGACCAGTTCGTTCGCCGACGTCAAGGCGCTCGGCGCGAACACCGTGCGGGTGGTGCTCTCCAGCGGCGACCGGTGGACCCGCAACACCAACGCCGACGTGGCCAACGTCATCTCGACGTGCAAGGCCAACCGGCTGATCTGCGTGCTGGAGGTGCACGACACCACCGGCTACGGCGAGCAGAGCGGCGCGATCACCCTCGATCGGGCCGTCGACTACTGGCTCAGCATCGCCGACGTGCTCGCCGGCCAGGAGAAGTACGTCATCGTCAACATCGGCAACGAGCCGTACGGCAACCAGAACTACGCCTCCTGGGCCACCGACAACGCCAACGCGATCAAGCGGCTGCGCGCCGCCGGGCTGACCCACACGATCATGGTGGACGCGCCCAACTGGGGGCAGGACTGGTCGTTCACCATGCGCGACAACGCCGCCTCGGTCTTCGCCGCCGACCCGGCCCGCAACACCGTCTTCTCCATCCACATGTACGGGGTCTTCGACACCGCCGCGGAGATCAGCGACTACCTGGGCCGGTTCCGCACCGCGGGGCTGCCGATCGTGGTCGGCGAGTTCGGCTTCAACCACTCCGACGGCGACCCGGACGAGGACACCATCCTCGCCTACAGCCAGGCCAACGGGATCGGCTGGCTGGGCTGGTCGTGGAGCGGCAACGGCGGTGGGGTGGAGTATCTCGACATGGCCACCGCCTTCAACCCGGCCAGCCTGACCAGTTGGGGCCAGCGGATCTTCAACGGCGCCAACGGCATCCGGCAGACCGCCCGGGAGGCAACGGTCTTCGGCGGCACCCCGCCGCCGACGACCCCGCCACCCACGACCCCGCCACCCACCACTCCGCCGCCGGCCGGTGGCTGCACCGCGACGTACACGATCGTCAACCAGTGGCAGGGCGGCTTCCAGGGTGAGGTGCGGGTTACCGCCGGCGCGACCGCGATCACCGGCTGGAGCGCCCGGTGGACCTTCGCCAACGGGCAGAGCGTCAGCCAGTCCTGGAACGTGACGCTGACCAGCAGCGGAGCCGCGGTGACCGCGCGCAACGTGGACTACAACGGCCGGCTGGCCGCCGGCGCCAGCACGAGCTTCGGCTTCATCGGCGGCTGGACCGGCAGCAACGCCAAGCCGGAGGTGAGCTGCACCGCGAGCTGACCGACGGGCAGGTGGCCGGGCCCGCGACGGGCCCGGCCACCGCGACCCCTCGTGGTCAGTGCTCCCCGGCCAGGTTCACGATGACCACCCCGGCGATGATCAGCGCGATGCCGCCGAGCTTGGCCAGCCCGACCGGCTCGTCCAGGAACACCGCACCGATCGCCACGATGGTGGCGGTGCCCAGGCCCGACCAGAGGGCGTACGCGACCCCGACCGGGATCTCCTTGACCGCCTGGGCCAGCAGGATGAACGCCACGACGTAACCGCCGAGGCAGGCCACCGTCGGCCAGAGCCGGCTGAACCCGGCAGTGGTCTTGAGGAGGCTGGTCGCCAGCACCTCGGCGGCGATGGCGATCCCCAGCAACACGTACGCCATGCGGCCCTCAGTCCTTCGTGGTGGGTTGGTGCGCCACGGCGGCGAGTCGGGCCGCCCGCATGGTGAGGTAGCGCTGCTCGGGCAGGCTGCTCGTGCGCCCGGCGGCGGCCCGGTAGTCGGCGATCGCCCGAGCGTGGTCGCCGGCCATCTCGTTCAGGTGGGCGCGGGCGGCGGACAACCGGTGGTGCCCGGCCAGCCGTGGGTCGTCGGTCAGCGCGTCGAGAGCGGCCAGGCCGGCCACCGGCCCGTGCACCATGGCGGTCGCCACGGCCCGGTTGAGGGACACCACCGGGCTGCCGGACAGTCGCTCCAGCACCTCGTAGAGCGCCAGGATCTGCGGCCAGTCGGTCGCCCCGGTGCTCGGCGCCTCGTCATGCAGCGCGGCGATGGCGGCCTGCACCTGGTACGGGCCGACCGGCCCGCGCGGCAGCGCCCAGGTGACCAGCGCGACGCCCTCGGCGATCGCCGCCGCATCCCAGCGGGTGCGGTCCTGATCGGCCAGTGAGATCAGCTCGCCGGAGGGCCCCGTGCGGGCCGGGCTGCGCGCCTCGGTGAGCAGCATCAACGCCAACAGCCCAGCCGACTCGCTGTCGGTGGGCAGCCGGGCGTGCAACGCGCGGGTCAGCCGGATCGCCTCCACCGCGAGGTCGACCCGGCGCAGGTCCGGGCCGGCGGTGCTGGTGTGCCCCTCGGTGAAGATCAGGTAGAGCACCTGCCGCACGGCGGCGAGCCGGTCGGCCCGTTCCGCCTCGTCGGGCATCCGGAACGGCAGCCCCGAGGAGCGGATGCGCTGCTTGGCCCGGCTGATCCGCTGCGCCATGGTCGCCTCCGGCACCAGGAACGCACGGGCGATCTCGGCGGTGCTCAGCCCGCCGACCGCGCGCAGGGTCAGTGCGACGGCCGACGCCGGGGCGAGCGCCGGGTGGCAGCAGAGGAATAGCAGGACCAGGGTGTCGTCCCGCTCGGCGGTCAGCTCCTCGTCCGCCGCCGGTGCGTGCTGTCGGTCGTACGGGTCCCGCTGGGCGACCAGGTCCTCCCGGCGACGCCGGGCCTGCTCGCCGCGGACCAGCTCGATCATCCGGCGGTAGCCGACCTGGATCAGCCAGCCGCGCGGGTTCGTCGGCGTCCCCTCGGTTGGCCACTGGTTGGCGGCGGCCAGCAGGGCCTCCTGCACCGCGTCCTCGGCGGTGGCGAAGTCCCCGAACCGACGGGCGAGCACGCCGAGGACCTGCGGCGCCAACTCGCGCAGCAGGTCCTCGATGCGGGGATCGGTGGTCGTCAGCCCTCACAACTCCACGGGTGGGGCGGACATCACCGGGTGCACCTCGATCGGCATGTTCAGCGGCCGGCCGCCGGGGCCGGGTGCGGTGGAGATGTGCGCGGCGATCTGGACAGCCCGGTCCGGGGTGTCGCAGTCGACGACCCAGTAGCCGGCGAGGAACTCCTTGGTCTCGGCGAACGGCCCCTCGGTGACCACCGGCGCGCCGTCGGTCCCGGCGCGGACGATCCGGACCTGCGCCGGGCCGCCCAGCCCCTGGCCGTCGACCATCTCGCCGTCGCTGACGAGCTTGTCGTTGACCTCCTGCATGAAGCCGATGTGCGCCCGGATCTCCTCGGGGCTCCAGGTGTCGATGCCCGGGAAGTCGGTCCCGGCGGCGCTGAACTGCATCAGCAACATGTACTTCATGGTTTCGCTCCTCACGCCTGCGCACCATCTTCGGTGCTCTCACCCTGAGGTAGAAGCAGGCGGCACCGTTCTCGACACCCCGACCCAAAGAATCTCCGGAAATCTTGTCAGCCGGCGGCGATGACCTCCAGGACCAGGCTCTGCTCCGGGTGCAACGCGGGCAGTTGCACCCCCATCCGGGCCAGTGCCGCCCCGCTGAGCGTGACGCCGGTGGCCAGCCAGCCCGGCGCGGACCGGTCGATGGTCGCCGGGGGCGGCACCTCCGACACCGGTCGGACCAGGTAACGCCGGCCCGGGTCCAGGCCGGGCAGCCGGACCGCGCCGGGGGACTGCGCCACCGAGGTGGCCAGCCGAGCGACGGCGTACACCGCGTGGGTGCCGTCGTGGTCGACCACGCCGTGCGCCCAGACGGCCGGGTCCGGGTGGTCGACCCGGACCACGCGGCCGGCGTGCAGCAGCGGCCGGAGCCGCTTGTGCAGCGCCACCCAGGCGGCCAGGTCGGTCTGCTCGGCGGCGCTGATCGACGCGATGTCCCACTCGATGCCGTGGTGGCCGAAGAGCGCGGTGGCCGCGCGGAAGCCGAGGTCGTGCACCCGGTTGGTGGTGTGCGAGCGTTCCGGCCCGACGTGTGTGCCGACCAGCTCCGGTGGCAGCAGCAGCCCGGTCCAGCGCTGGATGCTGAGCCGTTCCAGGGCGTCGTTGCAGTCGCTGGCCCACACCCGGTCGGTGCGCGCCAGGATGGCCAGGTCCACCCGGGCGCCACCGGACGCGCAGCTCTCGATCTCCACGCCGGGGTGGCGGCTGCGCAACTCGTCGAGGAGCCGGTAGACGGCCAGGGTCTGCTCGTGCACGCCGGGGCGGCCGTGGTGCCCGGCCTCGGTGAGGTCCCGGTTGTGGTCCCACTTGAGGTAGCTGATGCCGGGGTGTTCGGTGAGCAGCTTGTCGAGCCGGTCCAGCAGGTAGTCGTACGCCTCCGGGCGGCCCAGGTCGAGCACCTGCTGGTTGCGCCAGAGCGGCGGCAGCCGTCCCGGCACGGCCAGCAGCCAGTCGGCGTGCGCGCGGAACAGGTCGGAGTCCGGGTTGACCATCTCCGGCTCGACCCAGAGGCCGAACTCCAGGCCCCGGCCCGTCACGTGGTCGATCAGCGGTTGCAGGCCGTCGGGCCAGACGCCCTCGTCGATGAACCAGTCGCCGAGCCCGGCGGTGTCGTCGCGCCGGCCGCGGAACCAGCCGTCGTCGAGGACGAACCGCTCGACGCCGATCTGCGCGGCCCGGTCGGCGAGCGCACACAGCCGGTCCAGGTCGTGGTCGAAGTAGACCGCTTCCCAGACGTTGAGCGTCACCGGGCGGGGGGAACGCGGGTGACCGGGCCGGGCGCGCAGGTGGGTGTGCAGCACGTCGCTGAGCCCGTCCAGCCCGGCGTCGGACCAGACCGCGTAGAGCAGGGGAGTGGCGTACGACTCGCCGGGGCCGAGCCGGATCTCGCCAGGGGCCAGCAGCTCGCCGCCGCCGAGGGTCGACTCGCCGGTGGGGCGGCGCTCGGCGAAGGTGACGTGGTCGCCGCTCCACGCGGTGTGCACCGCCCAGACCTCGCCGTGGGCGAAGCCGAACCCGGCGGTGCCGGCCACGAGCAGCAGGGTGGCGTCGTGCCCGGTACGCCCGTGCCGCCCCTCGCGGACCCAACTGCCCTGCTGCCACGGGTGCCGCTGCGGGGACCGTTCCCGGCACCACCGGCCGGTCAGGTCAAGCAGTTCGGTGGCGACCGCCGGCACCGGCAGCACCGGGGCCAGCTCCCGCAGCTCGTACGCGCCGTCGCCGTCATTGCGCAGCCGGTGGCGCAGCAGCAGCAACCCGGTCGGGTCCACCTCGATCTCGATGGTCAGGGACAGCTCGGCGGCCGGGTCGCTGGCCCGTACGGCCACCCGTGCCGAGCCCTCGTCGGCCGGCTGGTCAACGTCGACGCCGTCCAGCCGGAAAGCCGTGGACCAGCCGGTGCCGTCGCGGTGCCCGGCCAGCCCTGGCCGGCCGCTCCAGCCGGCGCTCGCCTCGGGCAGCAGGGAGAGCACGGTGGGCTCGTCGAAGCTGCTCGGCACCACCGGCGGTACGGTCGCGTCGGCGAGCTGGCGCAGGCCGTCGTCGTCGAGGTCGCCGACGTCGCCGCCCCAGTGCACGATGCGGGGCAGCCCCGGGCCGCGCGCGTCGAGCACCAGGCTGGTCCGCGCGCGGCGCAGGTGCAGGATCGTCATCCTTTGGAGGCTCCCAAGGTCAGGCCCCGGACGAAGTGCCGCTGGAGCATAAAGAAGATCACCAGGGTGGGGATCGCGACGAGCACGCTGCCCGCCGAGACCAGGTTGTTGTCGGTGAAGAACTCACCGCGCAGGTTGTTCAGCGAACTGGTCACCGGGAACTTGTCGCCGGTGCGCATCAGCACGGTGGCCCAGAAGAACTCGTTGTAGATCCAGGTCACCTCCAGGGTCGCCAGCGCCGCCAGGGCCGGCCGGCACAGCGGCATGGTGACCTGCCAGTACTGCCGCCAGATGCTCGCCCCGTCGACCATCGCCGCCTCGTACAGGTCGCGGGGCAGCGCCTTCATGTAGTTGCTGAGCACGAAGACGCAGAACCCGCACTGGAAGGCCACGTTGATCAGGATCAGCCCCCAGTAGCTGTCGTAGAGCAGCTCCGAGTCGCTCATGAACTCCGGCAGCGGCACCTCGGTGAACAGCCGGAACAGGGGGATGAGCAGCGCCTGCTGGGGCAGCAGGTTGGCTGCCGTGAACACCCCGAGCAGCACGAGGTTGAGCTTCCAGCTGAACCGGGCGATGACGAACGCCACGCACGAGGCGAGGAAGAGCGTCAGCAGCACTGCCGGCACGGTGATGTACACCGAGTTGAGGAAGTGCTTACCGAACTCCGCCGTCTGCCAGGCGGTGACGTAGTTGTCGATGGTCCAGCCGCCGAACGAGACGTAGCCGTTGGCGGCGGTGTACTCGTAGGAGCGCAGCGACGTCAGCACCGCCCAGGCGATCGGGAAGAGCCAGGTCAGCGAGACGACGATGAGGAAGCCGTGCAGCAGCAGCCGCAGCGGGGTCAGCTTGCGGCGTCGGCCGGGGGCGTCGGCTTCGCCTTCGGTACGCCGGGTCGCGGTCGCGGTGCTCATTCCCGGTTCTCCCTCATCACGGTCGCCAGGTAGATGGTGATGAAGACGAGCGAGACGACCAGCATGATGGTCGCCAGCGCCGAGCCGAACCCGATCCGGCTCGCCTCACCCACCACGTTCTGGGTGACCAGCGCGGAGATCAGCTCCAACCCGTTGCGGCCCTTGTTGACCACCCAGACCAGGTCGAACGCGCGCAGCGACTCGATGACCGTCACCACCAGGACGATGATGTTGATCGGCCGCATCACCGGGAACACCACCCGGAAGAACGCCCGGCTCTCCGAGGCGCCGTCGACCGCGGCGGCCTCCCGCAGCGACGGGTCAACGCCCTTCAGCCCGGCCAGGTACAGCAGCATGATGTAGCCGACGTGCCGCCATCCGGAGGCGACCATGACCGCCCAGATGTTGACGTTCGAGTCGCCGTACCAGTCGATGTTGCTGCCGAAGACCGCGTTGATCAGACCCTGGTCGCGGGAGTAGAGCAGCTGCCAGACGAAGCCGATCAGTGCCAGCGAGAGCACCACCGGCAGGTAGAGCGCGGTCTGGTAGAACCGGCTGCCCCGCAGCTCCTTGTCGAGCAGGACGGCAAGGAACATGCCGAACGGGGTGGCGACGACGAACAGCGCCGCCAGCCAGAGCAGGTTGTGCTGGACCGCCGGCACGAACGGCGGGTAGATGTTCACCACGTCGCTGTAGTTGCGGGCGCCGACGAATTCGATCTCGTTCAGTGGGCCAATGCCGTCCCAGTTGGTGCCGGAGAGCAGCACGGTGGCCACCGCCGGCAGCCAGACGAACCCGGTGACGAGCAGCAGCGGGACGAGCACCATCAGCGTGATGACCACGCGGTCGGTGCGGGACAGGAGCCGTAGCCGCCGGCGACGACCACCCTTGGAGGTGGTCGCGGCCGGCGGCGGCACGGCGCGATCCGCTTGGATCAGGGGCAGGTCGGACACGATGTCCTCCCCTTTCCGCCGTCAGTCAGTGAAGATCGACTTCTTCTGGTTCTCGATGCTCGAGGTGAGCCCGCCGATGTCCTTGGGGTCCTTGATGAACTGCTGGAGCGCCGGGATGATCACCGTGGAGGCGAAGTCCGGCCGGGTGTCCCGGTCGAGGAACTGGGCGATCTCGGTGGCCGACCCGACCAACTCGGCAGCCTTCTTCTGCAGCGCGGTGTAGCCGCTGACGTCCGCGCCGCTGTTGGCGACGAGGGTGGCCGGGTCGTTCTTGACCGTGATGTCCGCAGCAGCCTTGCCACCGAGGTACTCCAGCAGCTTCCTGGCGTTGTCCTCGTTCTTGGGCTTGCGGGCCATCATGTAGCCGTCGATCGGTGCGTCCAGCGCCTTGGCGCCGATCGCCGGGTCGATCTCGGGGAAGGTGAAGAAGTCGAGGTCGCTCTGCTCCTCGTTGCTGAACTGCTGGCCGACGAAGAGACCGAGCAGGTACATGCCGCTCTTCTTCTGCTGCAGCGACTGCGCCGCCTCCTGCCAGGTGCGGCCGAGGCTGTCCGGCTGGTGCAGGGGGAGCAGGCCGGCCCAGGTGTCGAAGACCTTCTTGACCTTGTCGGAGGTCCAGGCCTCCTTGCCGGCCATCAGGTCGATGTGGAACTGGTAGCCGTTGATCCGCAGGTTGAGGATGTCGAAGGTGCCCATCGCCGGCCAGCCGTCCTTGTCGGCGAAGGCGATCGGGGTCAGGCCGTCCTTCTTCATCTGGCCGGCGAGGGTGGTGAATTCGTCGAGGGTCTTCGGCTGCTGGTAGCCGTACTGCTGCCAGACCGACTTGCGGTAGAAGACCGCCCACGGGTAATACGACGCCGGAACGAAGTATTGCTTGCCGTCATCCCCGGTGGACGCCTTCTTGAAGGCGTCGGAGTAGCCCGAGAGCTTGCCCCACACGTCGCTGATGTCGCCGGCCAGGCCCTTCTGGGCGAAGAAGCGCATCCGGTAGCCGGCGAACCAGGTGAACACGTCGTCCGGCTTGCCCTGCAGGTAGTTGTTGATGTTCTCCTGGAACGTGTTGTGGTCGACCGTGTTCACCGCGACCTGGACGCCGGACGAGGTCTTGAAACCGTCCGTGACCTTGGCGACGACGTCCTTCGGTTTCGGGTCGGACTGGTTCGAGCCGAGGGACACGTCCTTCGAGTCGGACCCGCTGGAGTCGTCGCCGCAACCGGCGAGCAGGCCGGTGCCGAGCAGCGCGCCCGTGCCGGCCGCGCCGGCCAGCAGCGAGCGTCGGTTGATGCCGGCGACAGAGGACGGTACGAGCCGAGCCAGGTACTCGGCTTGGGATCGGGGACGGGACATCTGTGCCTCCTGCGAATGAAGAGGTGCTACGCCCAAGGGCCGTCAGGGGTGGTGAAGGCAGGTTCGGCGCCGTGAATACACATCGGGATCCCACGAGAATCCACATTGGCAAACACGAACGGCCATTGGGGCCTCAAGCTACCCGTCCGCCGGGCGCTGTCAAGAGGGCAATTCGCCTCCCAGAACTCAGTCGTGACACGGCTGTTACGTGGTAAACGTTGGAAAAGAAATCGATGTTGGAACCTGTTGACTTCCGTGGGTTGCCAGGTGCACCCTCAGCTCTCATGCGGCGATGGCAGGGTGACGGCATCTATTTCGGCGGCGACTACAACCCCGAGCAGTGGCCCGAGCAGACCTGGTCGGAGGACGTCGAGCTGATGCGTCAGGCCGGGGTCAACCTGGTCTCCGTCGGCATCTTCTCCTGGGCACTGCTGCAACCCGCCCCCGACCGGTTCGAGTTCGGCTGGCTGGACCGGGTGCTGGACCTGCTGCACGACGGCGGCATCCAGGTCGACCTGGCCACCGCCACCGCCAGCCCTCCACCATGGCTGGCCCGTGCGTACCCGGAGACGCTGCCCCGCCGCGCCGACGGCGCGATCCTCTGGCCGGGCGGGCGGCAGGCGTACTGCCCCAGCTCCCCGGTGTTCCGGGAGCGGTCGCTGGAGCTGGTGCGGGCGGTCGCCGGCCGGTACGCCGAACATCCGGCGGTGGTGATGTGGCACGTCTCCAACGAACTGGGCTGCCACAACGTGCACTGCTACTGCGACGTCAGCGCACACGCGTTCCGCGATTGGCTGCGCGAGCGCTACGGCGACCTGGACCGGCTCAACGACGCGTGGGGCACCGCGTTCTGGAGCCAGCGCTACGGCGACTGGGCCGAAATCAACCCGCCGCGCACCGCGCCGACCTTCGCCAACCCCACCCAGCAGCTGGATTTCCTGCGCTTCTCCTCCGACGAGCAACGGGCCCAACTGCGCGCCGAACGCGAGCTGCTGAAGACGCTGGTCGGCCAGCCGGTGACCACCAACTTCATGATCGGCACCGGGATCAAGTACATGGACTACCACTCCTGGGCCGACGACGTGGACCTCGTCTCCAACGACCACTACCTGACCGCCGCCGACCCGCAGGCGCACGTCGGGTTGGCGCTCTCCGCCGACCACACCCGTGGCGTCGCCGGTGGCGATCCGTGGCTGCTGATGGAGCACTCCACCAGCGCCGTGAACTGGCAGCCGCGCAACGTGGCCAAGCTACCGGGGCAGATGCGCCGCAACAGCCTGGCGCACGTCGCCCGCGGGGCCGACGGGGTGCTGTTCTTTCAGTGGCGCGCCTCCCGGGCCGGCGCCGAGAAGTTCCACTCCGCGCTGGTTCCGCACGCCGGGCCGGAGACCAAGGTGTTCCGCGAGGTCTGCCAGCTCGGCGCGGACCTCAAGGCGCTGGCCGAGGTGCGCGGCAGTCGGGTGGATGCCGAGGTGGCCATCCTGTTCGACTGGGAGGCGTGCTGGGGCGTCGAGCTGGACTCGCACCCGAGCGTCGACGTCCACTACGCCGACCGGTTGGCCGCCCTCTACGGCGCGTTGTGGCGGGCCGGCGTGACCGCCGACATCGTCCACCCGTCGGCGGACCTCAGCGGCTACCGACTGGTCCTGGCACCCACCCTCTACCTGGTCCGCGACGCCGACGCCGACGCGCTGAGCCGGTTCGTCGAGGCCGGCGGCACCGCGGCGGTCACCTACTTCAGCGGCATTGTGGACGAGAACGACCACATCCGGATGGGCGGCTACCCGGGAGCCTTCCGGGAACTGCTCGGCGTACGGACCGAGGAGTTCTTCCCGCTGCGCGAGGGGGAGAGTGTCCGGCTGGACGACGGCAGCACGGCCGACGTGTGGACCGAGTGGCTGCACGCCGAGGGCGCCGAGGTGCTCGCCTCGTACGCCGACGGGCCGTTGCCGGGCGTACCGGCGCTCACCCGGCATTCGGTCGGCGCGGGCACCGCCTGGTACGTCGGCACCCGGCTGGACGAACCGGCCACCGACCGGCTGGTCGCCCGCCTGCTCGACGAAGCCGGAGTCCGCCCGGCGGCGCAGGCGCCGACCGACGTCGAGGTGGTGCGGCGTCGCGACGGCGAGCGAAGCTGGCTGTTCGCGATCAACCACACCGAGGCCGAGGTACGACTCACGGCGACCGGCACCGAGCTGTTGACCGGAGTGCGGTGTGCCGGTGAGCTGACGGTGCCGGCCGGCGAGGTGGCCGTGGTCCGCGAGGACCGGGCCGCCGACCCAGCCTGATCCGGCGACAGCGTCGGTGCGAAGGAGGTTCCCCAGGTGCTCGCCCAGCAGCGGCAGACCGCCATCCTCGATCTGATCCGTCAGCGTGGTGGCGTACGGGTGAGCCACCTGGTCAGCCGGTTCGGCGTGTCCGACATGACGATCCGGCGTGACCTGGAGGTGCTGGCCGAGCGCGGGCTGGTGGACAAGGTGCACGGCGGCGCGACGCTGGCCGGGCCGGGCTCCGCCGAGGAGCCCGGCTTCGCCGCGAAGTCGATCCGCCAGCAGGCGGAGAAGCGGGCCATCGCCGAACGGGCGGCGACCATGGTGGAGCCGGGGATGGCCATCGCGCTCTCCGCCGGCACCACCACCGCCGCGCTGGCCACGCTGCTCTCCGACGTACGAGGGCTGACGGTGGTGACGAACTCGATCCCGGTGGCCGACGCGCTCTACCAGAATCCGCGCGCCGACCAGACGGTGGTGCTCACCGGCGGCATCCGTACGCCGTCGGACGCGCTGACCGGGCCGGTGGCCGAGGCGGCGATCAGCGCGCTCAACGTCGACCTGCTCTTCCTCGGCGTGCACGGGCTCAGCCCACGGACCGGATTCACCACGCCGAACCTGCTGGAGGCCGGGGTCAACCGCTGCCTGATCGGCGCTGCCCGCCGACTGGTGGTGCTCGCCGACCACACCAAGTGGGAGACCATCGGGATCGCCACCATCGCCCCGCTGGAGGCCGCCGACGTGCTGATCACCGACGTCGGGTTGCCAGCGGAGGCGCGTACGGCGATCGGCGAGCAGGTCGGCGAGCTGATCCTCGTCGAGGCCGACTGACGGCCTGACGCTCCGACCGGAGCGTCAGTCCGGCCGCCCAGCTTGCCGTCGTTTGAGGAGGTACGGCAGCGCGAACAGGTACAGACCGGTGAACAGGAGCAGGGCGAGGGGAAACAGCGGCACGTAGGACACCCAGACGACAGGCTCGTCCTGTGCCAGGGCGACGAAGGTGACGATGACGGTCACCGTGAAGGCGATGGCCAGCCAACGGTGAATCTGTCGCACCCACCGGTTTGAGTTCAAGGAAGCCTCCTTTGAGGACGCGCAACCCGGCGATGTGCCGGGTGGGATGTCGATGGCGGTCACGCTAACCGCGGCTCGTCGACCAGGGCTTCTCGATTCCTGACCGCTTGCACTCGGGCTGCACGCCGGCTTGGACGGAACCTTCTGGCTCTTCAAGATGCCAGCCCCGTACTCCGATGTGGCCCATGCCTGGCAACTGTTTCGAGGGTGTTGGCCAGGAAGTTTGCGTCATCGGGGACGCGGTTTCTGACGGCAGTGCACACCTTTCAAGCCCTGTAGAGCTGCCCCAGAAATGGGGCGGGGACCGCCCGGAGGGCTCGATTCAGGGGTGCGGGGTTGGCCGGAGACCCACGAACCGGCGCAGCCCCTTGATCATCTGCCCTTCCGCCGATATTGCGGTAATCCCCAGCGAGCCGCGATATCGGCGAGATCGAGTCGATCAAGCGGCTCAGCTCCGGTGAGGCGGGCCGATCGCGCCGCTCGCCCCATATCTGGGGCAGCTCGACAGGGGCCGACCGGGGCAGGGCGGCTGCGCTCGGGGGAGTGCGAGGGTCTTCAGCTCTCCTGGGAGAGGCGCTGGTCGATCAGGACCTGGATGCCGTCGAGGATCCGCTGTAGGCCGAACTGGTATAACCAGTCCCGGTCGGCCTCCGGGTCGTCGGTCGAGGCGAAGCCGGCGTCTCCGGTCGGCGGTGCTGGTGGGCCACATCATGGCGAGCGTGGCGCGCAACCTGGTGACGAGCATCGTCGTCGGGGTGGCGCTCCTGCTCGGCTTCCAGCCAAGGCCCCGGTGCGCCGGGTGGCGCTGCTCGGCCTGCGAGTCGCTGACGCGACGTACCGCGCCTGCGTGGCGACACAGGGTGGCGGCCACCTGCACTTCACAGGCACCTCACAGGGCTGCTGGATAAAGTGCCTGCGAGTCAACGTCCGACTCCATCCTGGAGCGGTCGGCTGTCGCACAGGAGTTTCCGATGGTCTTCAAGAAGATGTTGAGCGCGTTCGGTGTGGGCGGTCCCAGCGTGGACACCGTGCTGACCAACCCCAACACCCGGCCCGGCCTGACCCTCGACGGGCAGGTCAACCTCGTCGGCGGTGACAGCCCGGCGGCGATCGAGCAGGTCGTGATCGGCCTGGTCACCCGGGTCGAGGTCGAGGGCCATGACACGGAGTACGCGGGCACCATGGAGTTCCACCGGATGGCCGTCAGCGGCCCCCTCCAGCTCGCGCCCAAGCAGCAGGTCTCGATCCCGTTCCAGCTTCCGGTTCCGTGGGAAACCCCGATCACCGACGTGTACGGCCAGCGCCTGCACGGCATGACGATGGGCCTGCGCACCGAGCTGGCCGTGGCCCGCGCCGTGGACAAGAGCGACCTGGACCAGGTGGCGGTGCACCCGCTTCCGGTGCACGAGCGGATCCTGGAGGCGTTCCAGCGGCTCGGCTTCCGGTTCAAGCACGCTGACCTGGAGCGCGGCCACATCCGGGGCGTGCAGCAGACGCTGCCGTTCTACCAGGAGATCGAGTTCTTCGCCTCGCCGCAGTACTCCAGCACGATCAGGGAGGTCGAGCTGACCTTCGTGACCAGCCAGCGCGGGGTCGAGGTGATCCTGGAGTGCGACAAGCGGGGTGGCTTCCTCAGCGCCGGGCACGACGCGTTCGGCCGCTACCAGGTGTCGCACGCCGACGTCGACCGGGTGGACTGGGCGCAGGTCGTCGACGGCTGGCTGCGCGAGACCACCTCCCGCTACGGCAACCTGCGTACCCAGGGCTTCGGGCCGGGTCACGGGCACGGCCGGGGGCGCGGGATGGGAATGGGCGGCATGGTGGCCGGCGCGGCACTCGGCGTCGCGGGCGGCATGATCGCCGGCGAGATGATCGAGGACGCCTTCGAGGGTGACGCCGGTGAGGACTTCGGCGGATTCGACGAGTAGTCGCCAGATGCGACGGTGGCCTCCGGGAGATTCTCCCGGAGGCCACCGTCTCGTCTCATGGTGCGTTAGCGCCGCCTGTTGCTCCGCTCCTTGCCGGACCGGCGTGCGGATCCGGCCTTCGACAGACCACGGCTGACCAGGTAACCACCGGTCAGGATGGTCAGGAACCACCACGCCTGGTTCGGGTTGTTGATGTTCAGCCCGTTGGTGGCGGAACCCCGCCAGAACGCGGCGATCACGACGACTGCGACCGCAGCGGCGTAGATCCAGAATTCCGTCGTCAGGAACGCCTGCTTGGTCTCCGTACCCGGCGACGGCATCTGTTCCCGGTGCCCGTCAGTCATGACCGGCATCTGCTGGGTCTGCATCGACGCCGGATTCTGCACGTCCGACATCGGCCGGTTCATCGGCCTGGTGGAAGCAGCCTGCGTGCTCATCTGGTCCTCCTCAGGATGCGATGAGTCGTACCTGCATTCCCTCGCCCCGCTACCGCGTTTCGGCCACGGCAGGGTTCGCGTTCGTGGCGGGGACACCCCCCGACTACCCGAGGCCCCTGAGCAGGTAACACCGAACGCCGGCCGGAAAAGCCGGCCGGCGTTCGGGTGGTCAGCGCGTCAGCGCAGGCCGTTGCGCACTGCCACGCTCACCAACAGGTCCGGGTCGTCGGTGATCATGCCGTCGACACCGAGGTCGATGACCCGCTGCATCACCCGCGCGTCGTCGACGGTGTACGGGATCACCTTCAGGTCGTAACGCGTCTGAAGGGTCCGCACGTCCGGTCCGTGGAAGTACGCCGGGTTCTCCCGCAGGTACCAGTCAGCCGAGGCGACCGTTCCCTGGCGCGGGTCGTGCACCTGCCAGTTCGCCGACACCGTGCCGGCGCCCGCGGCCCGGGTCAGCTTGCCCAGGTCCTGGTACTTCCACCAGTCCAGCCCACCGGTCCACGGGCTCCGCACCGACGGGTCGCCGTACACGGCCTCCAGCGAGCACTCGTCGGCGAGGGTGGCGCACTCGGCCGGGCCGTACTGCCAGACCAGGCCGACCGTGCCGATCCGGTGGTCGAGCTGCCGCGCGTAGGTGATGGTGCGCCAGTCGAACGACTGGATGGTGGCCCGGCTGGTGAAGCCGGCCCGCTGGATCGCCTCGACCAACTTGCGGGTGAAGCTGCGGTACGGCTCGGTGTCGTTCACCACCGGGCTGATCTTCGTCTCGATGTTCATGCCGATGTCGTTGCGCCCACTCGCCTTCACCAGGGCGAAGACCTCGTCCAGGGTGGGGATCCGGGCACCCGGCGCGGGCACCTGAGCGGGCAGCTCGGGCAGCGTCTTCGTGCCGCAGTCCACGGTCTTGAGCTGCGCCAGGGTCAGCTGGTGCACCGGCTTGCCCACGTACGGGAACTGCCGGTCGCCGGGGCGTACCGGCGCGGTGTCGACGCAGTGCGAACCGTTGACGGTGCGGTCGTGCAGCACGACGAGCTTGCCGTCGGCCGTCACGCCGGTGTCCAGTTCCAGCGTGGAGATGGCCCGGTTGGCCAGTGCGTTGGCGAAGGCCGGCAGGGTGTTCTCCGGCCGGGTGGCCCGACCGCCGCGGTGCGCCTGGATGTCGAACGGCGCTGCGTACGCCTTCGGCAGCCGGTAGCCGCGCTGCGCCAGCAGGCCGCGCAGCCGGTCCGGGTAGTCGGTGATGATGCCGTCCACGCCGTCGTCGATCAGCTTGGCCATGGTCGGCACGTCGTCGATCGTCCACGGGATCACCTTGATCCCGTACCGGTGCGCCTCGGCGACCATCGCCTTCGTCACGTACGGCTTGTAGCCGGGGTCGGTGACCGTGCCGTTCTGCGGGAAGCCGTGCACCGGCGAGAAGGCGCTGGCGCCGAAGCTGCGGATCGCCCGGATCGGGTCACCGCCGAAGTCGTCGATGTCCAGCCCGCCGAGCCACGGCGAAACGCCCGGCTGGCCGGTCTGCAGGAAGTCGTAGTTGGTCAGCGCGACCAGCGGCAGCTTCGGCTCGACCTGGCGCATCCGCATCAGCGCGCCCCAGTCGAAGCTCTGGATGGTGACCTGCTTGAGCAGCCCGGCCGCGCGGATCTCGGCCGCGGTGACCCGCACGAACTGCTCACGCGGCGCGGTCTCGGTCGGCGCGCCGGCCTCCACCTTGGTCTCGACGTTGAGCGTCACGCCCTTCGCCCGGTAACGGTTGACCAGCGCGAACACCTCACGCAGCAACGGCATCCGGGCACCCGGCACGGCGAGCTGACCGGGCTTGTCCGACAGGGTCTTCGAACCGCAGTCGAGAGTGCGCACCTGGGCCAGGGTGAGCGTGTTGACGTACTTCCCGACGTACGGGAACTCCGGGTCGCCGACGGTCACCGGAGCGGTGTCGACGCACTTGGTGCCGGTGACCTTCCGGTCGTGGGTGACCACGGCCTGGCCGTCCTCGGTGATCTGCACGTCCAGTTCGAGGGTGCTCACCCCGAGCTGGAGGGCGTTGCCGAAGGAGGCGAGGGTGTTCTCCACCCGCAGCCCGAGGCCGCCGCGGTGGGCCTGCACGTCGAATGTCCGGTCCGGTCGCGGCTTCGCCTGGACGGGCACCGCGAGCCCGGTCGTCACCGTCGCGGCCACCAGGGCCGCGATGGCGGTACGGCGTACTCTGCGCACGCTGTCATCCCCTCCTGCCGGCGGGCGTCTCCCACCGGTCGCCGGACAGCATGGACACCGGGAAAGACCTGTGGGCGGCTGGCGGGCGGCGCGACGGTGAACCGGGGTGGACGACCTCCCGGTCACGGCGGGTTTGGTCGGCCGGTGGCCGGGCACGCAGTCAGTTCCACAGCTTCTGCGAGGTGATGGACGTGCGTGAGGACGACATGCGACAGGACGCCGCTCGCCGGGCCGAGGACCGGATCGCCGGCGGTGTGTACGGCAAGGGCGCCGTCGACGAGGTGACGCTGCCCCGCACGGATGTGGAGCGGGTGATCCAGGACGAGGACCCGTACGACCCGGCGCACCAGCCGGTCGACCCGAACGTGCTGCGGGACGGCGGTCCCACCCGGGGGCAGGGCGCGGTGACCACCACCGGCGGCACCGCCGGCCCGGCGAGCGTGCGTCGGGTCGCGCGGCAGCCGGAGCGGCACCGGGGCACGGTGGCGCCGACCACCACCGGCGACGCCACCACCGGAGGCCTGAGCACCCCGGCGGACGGCGGCAACACCAGCGACCAGTCCACCTCCGCCATCGGCCCAGCCAAGTCCATCAGGGACAGATCCCGAGACTGACCGCGGAGCGCGAGCGTGCCAGCCGCCCCCGCCGATCGACGGATCGGTGGGGGCGGCGGGCGGACGCCGGTCAGCGGGTGGGGCGCAGGATGCCCAGGCGTTGGGTGGCGCGGGTGAGCGCGACATACAGGTCGCTGCGCCCGCGCGGTGACTCGGCCACCATCCGGTCCGGGTCGACCACCAGCACCGAGTCGAACTCCAGCCCCTTGGCCTGCGCGACGGTCAGCACCACCACCCGGCTCTCCAGCTCCGGATGCTCGCCGATGGCGGCTTCCGGCAGCGCGGCGGTCACCGTCGCCCCCAGCACGTCCACCCGGCCGGCCGGCACGATCACGCCGAGCCGGCCGTCGGCCAGCCCCGCCGCCTCCCGGGTGGCCGCCGCCACCAACTCCGCCGCCAACTGCTCGTCGGGCACCGCCCGGTCCCACGGCGGTACGCCGCTCTCGCGCACCGAGCGCGGCGGCCGCAGCGCCGGGTCGATCTCCGCCAGTACGTCGGCCGCGACCGCCATGATCTCGGCGGGGGTGCGGTAGCTGACCGTCAGCTCGGTCAACCGCCATCGCTGCGCCACGTACGGGGCGAGGGCGTCCGCCCAGGAGGGCGTGCCGGTGAGCGCACCGGTCTGCGCCACGTCCCCGACGATCGTCATCGACCGGCTCGGGCAGCGGCGCATCAGCAGCCGCCACGCCATCGGCGACAGCTCCTGCGCCTCGTCCACGATGACGTGACCGAACGCCCACTTCCGGTCGGCAGCGGCGCGCTGCGCGGTGGTCAGGCGATCGGCCTCCTCCTGCCGCTCCAGCAGCCGATCCGCGTCGATCAGGTCGATCACGCCGAGGATCTCACCGCCCTCGGCCTCGTCCTCGACGTCGATCGAGCGGGAACCCCGGGCGATCTCCAGCACGCCCTCGGCGTACTCCCGTTCCATCATGCGGATGCGATTCCGCCGGGCGGCGGCGGCGCGCTCGTCCTCGCCGAGCAGCTCGGCGGCCTCGTCCAGCAGCGGCACGTCGGCCGGTGTCCAGCCACCCGGCTCGCGGTGCAGCAGGGCCCGCTCCGCGTCGGTGAGCATCGGGGCGGCGGTGGCGATCCGGTCCGGGTCGGCGTACAGGTCGGCGAGCAGGCGCTGCGGGGTGAGCACCGGCCAGAGCCGGTCGAGGGTGGCCCGGATCTCCGGTTCGTCTCGCAACTCCCGGCGGATCTCGGCCCGGTCGGCCTCGTCGAGCAGGTTGTCCCCGCCCAGCGGGTCGGCGCCGATCCGTTCGGCCACCTGGTCGGCGAGCGCGTGCACGATCTCCACGTCGAACAGCGCCCGGGCCAGGTTGTGCGGCCGGTCGGCGCGGCGCACCCGGTCCCGGGCAGCGCCCACGGTCTCCGGGTCGAGGGTCAGCGCCTCCCGCTCCACCTCGATCTCCAGCGGCTCGTTCGGCACCCACTGCCGGTCCTGTACGGCCAGCGCCAGCACCTCGGCCAGCATCGCTCGGCCCTTGAGCGCGGCGGTCTCGGCCGGCTCGGTCCGTTGCGCACTGACCCCGGGGAAGAGGTTGCCCTGGGTACGCAGCAGCACGCCGGTCTCGGCCAGCGTGGGCAGCACCTGGGAGATGTAGCGCAGGAAGGTCGCGTTCGGGCCGACCAGCAGGACGCCCCGGCTGGACAGCTCCCGCCGGTGTGTGTAGAGCAGGTACGCCGCCCGGTGCAGCGCGACCGCCGTCTTGCCGGTGCCCGGGCCGCCCTGGACCACCATCACCCCCGGCAGATCGGCGCGGATGATCCGGTCCTGCTCGGCCTGGATGGTCTCCACGATGTCGCGCATCCGGCCGGTCCGACCGGCGTTGAGCGCGGCGAGCAGCGAGGCCTCGCCGGTCAGCTCTTCGTGGGCGTTCGGAGCGGCGGTGTCGATGTCGAGCACCTCGTCGTTGAGCCCGGTCACCTTGCGCTGACGGGTACGCAGGTGCCGGCGGCGGCGGACGCCCTGCGGGTTGGCGGCGGTGGCGAGATAGAACGGGCGGGCGGCGGGAGCTCGCCAGTCCATCAGCAACGGGTCGTAGTCGCCGGTGGTGTCGAAGATGCCGATCCGGCCGATGTAGCGGCGGGAGTCGTCGTCGCCGTCGAGACGCCCGAAACAGAGCCCGTCCTCCACGGCGGAGAACTGCTCGACCTGGTCGGCGTACATCGCTACCGAGCTGTCCCGCTGGGAGCGGTCCTGGCGGGTGCCGCCGGTGCTGCGCAGCTCGTCGGTGAGCCGGGAGGCGGCCTGCTCACGCAGCCCGTCCAGCCGGTCGTAGAGCATCGAGACGTACTCCTGCTCGCGGCCGATCTCGTCGTCGAGCGGCAATTCGCCGGAACCGCCGGAGTGCCTTGACAAGCCGTCTCCCTAAAGATTAGAATCCTTTGCAGGAACGGCTTTTAAGCCGTTCTTTTTTGTGCCCTCGAACTGTTGAAGATAGCGCGTCTCGCCGGCTCGGACCAAGCCGGACGGGCGGGCGCGCCCGGTGATCGTGAGGTGGCGGCGGATGATCCTGCGGACCGGGCAACGGGTGGTCTTCATCGGCGACAGCATCACCGACTGCGGCCGGCAGGGCGCCGCCGCGCCGTACGGCGAGGGCTACGTCAGCCTCGTCCGCGCCCTCGTCAGCGCCCGCCACCCCGAGTTGGAGCTGGAGTGGGTCAACCGGGGTGTGAGCGGAGACACCGTCCGGCACCTCGCCGCCCGCTGGGCGGGCGACGCGATCGCCGAGTGCCCCGACTGGCTCTCCGTGATGATCGGCATCAACGACATCTGGCGGCGCTACGGCGACCGGCCGGACGAGGCCGTCCCGATCGACGAGTACGAGCGCACCCTGCGTGACCTGCTCCGCCAGGCGGTGGACGCCACCGGCTGCCGGCTGATCCTCGGCGACCCGTTCCTGATCGAGGCCGACCGCAGCGAACCGCAGCGCGCCGACACCGACCGGTACGCCGCGGTGGTGGCCGCGCTGGCCGCCGAGTTCAACGCGGTGCACGTGCCCACCCAGGCGGCGTTCGACCGGGTGCTGGCGGTCAGTCCGGCGAAGCGCTGGGCCGACGACCGGGTGCACCCCCACCTGCCCGGCCATGCGGTGCTCGCCGACGCGTTCCTCACCGCTCTCGGCGCGACCGTCAGCGCCTGACTCAAGCACTGTCGACGCCGGCGCGCGTCGCTCGGCCGTGCGCGGCGACGCCGGACACCAATGGGCCGGGCGCGGCGGGGCCGTAGACGAAGACGCGCCGGGCCGACCGCAAGGTCGACCCGGCGCGAACACCGCTGGATCAGCCGCGGGCGACCTGGTAGAGCCGCTCCGGCGTCACCGCGCCAGCGAGTACCCGGCCATCGTCGGTGAGCAGCACGCTGAAGAGCTTCCCGCTGAGCAGCCGACCGCTGCCCCAGTCACCGCTGACCGCCGTGAGCCCGCCGAGCAGCTTCGACATGTCCACGTCGGGTGAGCCGGCCGGCTTGTCACCTGCAGGCTTGTCACCGGCCGGCTTGCCGCCGGTCGCTTCGTCGAGGCGGGCGACCAGCACGGTCGTCCAGCCGGCGCCAACCGCCTTGACCTGTGGATCACCGGCCGGCGCGGAGTGGGCGGGTCGGCCCGCGGCCGACGGCTCGGCCGTCTCCTCGGTGACGGTCACCCCGGGCGGCGGGTTGAAGGTGAACTGGTCGGCGTCGGGGCGCTGGTAGTCGACCTGGGTGAAGGCCACCTCGAACGCCGGCTGGTCGCTGCCCTTGGCGAGCACCTCGAAGCGCAGCGGCACGTGCTGCTTGGCGTCGATGGCGATCCGCAGTTGGTGCACCAGCGAGTCCTTGTCGCGCGGCTGGAGCACCAGCTCGTACGCGTCCCGGCCGGCGACGGTGGCCGACCGGCCGACGCTGACCTCGGTGGTCGGGTCGATCGCGCCCAGGGCCAGGTCGGCGGCCTGCTGCGGGGTGGCCGGCAGGCTCGGGTCGGTCTCCGGTGCGGGCTTGCCCGCATCGGCGCCGAGCGTGCGGTGGCTGGCGGTGTTGCTGCGGCTCTGCCACGTCCACAGGTCCCGACCGTTGCGGATCACGTCCTGCTCGCCGAGCGTGTCCAGCAGCGCGACCCGCTGCTGCTCCGGCCCGGAGTACCAGACCCGCAGGGTGTGCGTGCCGGTCAGCAGGGTGGTCAGGTCGTTGCCGGGGACCAGCCCGACCAGCGGCGGCAGGCCGAGGTCGGCGCGCTGCACGACGGTGCCGGACAACCCCTCCAGCCGGGAGGTCTGCAGATCGACCAGGAGCTGGGCGGCGGTACGCGGCGGCAGGCTCGGCTCGGCCTCGGCGGCGAACGTGCCGATCGCCGCGCCGCCACCGATGACGGCGACGGCGGCGGTCGCCGGGACCAACCAGCGCAGGACGGGACGACTTCTCAGAACGGACATGGTGGGCACCTCCTGCGACCATCCTGCCCGGTCGCCGCTGTGAACGTGCTGAGGACGCAGATCCGTCTCAATTGACCCGGGTGGCACCCTTGAGTCGTGCGGTTGCTGGTGGTGGAGGACGAGGCCCGGTTGGCGGCTGCCCTACAACGCGGCCTACAGGCGGAGGGGTTCGCGGTGGATGTGGCGGCGACCGGCCCGGCCGGCTTGGACGCCGCCCGACACGGCGGGTACGACGCGATGATCCTCGACGTGATGCTGCCCGGCCTCTCCGGCTACGAGCTGGTCCGGCGGCTGCGCGCCGAGCAGCACTGGCTGCCGGTGCTGATGCTCTCCGCCAAGGACGGCGAGTACGACCAGGCCGACGGCCTGGACTGTGGCGCCGACGACTACCTCACCAAGCCCTTCTCGTACGTCGTGCTGCTGGCTCGCCTGCGGGCGCTGCTGCGCCGGGGCGCGCCGGAACGCCCGGCGGTGCTCGCGGTCGGCGACCTCCGGCTTGACCCGGCCCGGCGGCGGGTCACCCGGGCAGACGCGGAGGTGGCGCTGACCGCGCGGGAGTTCGCGCTGCTGGACTACCTCATGCGCCGACCCGGTCAGGTCGTCTCCAAGATCGAGCTGCTGGACCACGTCTGGGACGCGAGCCTGGAGACCGCACCGAACGCGGTCGAGGTGTATGTCGGATACCTGCGTCGCAAGCTCGGCCGGGACCGGCTGGAGACCGTCCGGGGCGCCGGCTACCGGTTGGCGACGTGAGCACCGACGTGCCGGCCGACCTGACCGCCGGTGTGTCGCCCACTCCCGCGAACACCCCGCCGCCCGCCGCCGGCCCGACGACTTCCGCCGGCCCCCCGACGCCCGCGGGCCCCCCGACCGCCGCGGGCCCGACGACTGCCGGCAGGCCTTGGCGCGGCCGGCTGCCGGTGCTCGGGCTGCGGGCCCGGCTCATGGCGATCGGGGCGTTCGGCCTCACCGTCGGGCTGGCCCTCGGCGGGGTGGTGCTGCTCGGGGCGCTCGGCTTCGTCCTCCAGCGCACCGTGGACACCGAGGCGTTCCGGACCGCCGACGCGGTCGCTCTGCTCGCCGCCGAGGACGCGTTGCCCGATCCACTGCCGGTGGCCGGCGGGCAAGTCCGCGTCCAGGTGGTCGACGCGCAGGGGCGGGTCCGGGCCGCCTCGATCGACGCCGACCGGCTGGTACCGATGGTCCGCCCGGAGCGGTTGGAGCGCGACCGCCGGCAGCGGCTGGAGGTGTCGGCGGAGCGGGTCGGTCTCGCCGGCCCGGTCCGGGTGGTCACCGTTCCCGCCGGGACCGCAGCCGACCCGCTGACCGTGCTGGTCGCCCGTTCGATGGCCGACGTACGGCACAGCATGCACGTGGTCCGCACCATCCTGCTGGTGGCGTTCCCGCTGCTGCTGGCGGTGCTGGCCGGGGTGGCCTGGCGGGTGGTGGGCGCGACCCTGCGGCCGGTGGAGGCGTTGCGCCAGGGCGCCGAGGAGATCACCGGGCGGGCCGGGACCGGCCGACTGCCGGTACCCGCCTCAGCCGACGAGATCCACCGGTTGGCGGTCACCCTCAACGGGATGCTGGACCGGTTGGAGTCCGCCCGGGTTCGGCAGCGGGCGTTCGTCTCCGATGCGGCGCACGAGCTGCGCAGCCCGCTGACCAACATCCGGACCGAGCTGGAGGTGGCTCAGCGCCTCGCCGGTCGAACGGACTGGACGGCGGTGACCGCCAACCTGCTCGCCGACACCGACCGGCTGAGTCGGCTGGTCGACGACCTGCTGCTGCTGGCTCGCCTGGACGAGACGCCACCGGCCCGGGGGACCGGGCCGGTGGAGCTGGGAGCCCTGCTGAGCGAGGTCGCCGCCCGGTATCCGTCGCCGCCGGTGCGGGTGGTGCCGCCACCCGGCCCGCTGTGGACCGCCGGGAACGCCGACGAGCTGCGCCGGGTGCTGGCCAACCTGGTCGACAACGCGGTCCGGCACGCGCAGGGCAGCGTCCTGCTCGCGGCCGAGGCGACGTCGGTGCAACACCGGGAGGCGGCGTACCACCTGGTGACGGTGACTGACGACGGCCCGGGGATTCCGGTGGCCGACCGGGGTCGGGTCTTCGGCCGGTTCACCCGGGTGGACGACGGGCGGGCGCGTGACGACGGCGGGGCTGGCCTGGGCCTGGCCATCGTGTGGGAGCTGGTCCGCCGCGCCGGTGGCAGCATCACGCTGACGGACGCCGACAACCAGCGCGGGCTACGGGTCTGCCTGCTGCTGCCGGCGTTGCCAACCGAGCCGACCGCCGACACCCCGTGACGGGCCGCCACCACGCTCCGGCTCACCATGCTCAGCGGCGGCGGGTACAGACCTCGTCGGCGCTGGCGATGGTGTCGGTGGACCAGACGACGGCCACCGTGAAGCAGTAGTCGTTGGTGCGGCTCAGCGCGTAGACCACGAAGCTGGTGGCGCCGGCGGGCAGCGTGGCGAACGGGCTCTTGCCCTGACCGACCCGACCGCCGGAGACGACCACCGGCCCCTCGCCGCCGGCCGGGTAGGTCCAGGACAGGGCGATGTTGTCCCGGTTGTCGCGCAGGGCCACCGTGCCCGGTGGGGTGCCGGGTGCGGCTGCGGGCGGCGCCGCGCCGGGCGGAGTCGCGCTGGTGGTGGCCGGTGTGGAGCTGGCCGGTGCGCCCGTACCGGTCGGGCCGGCACTGGGGGAGCCGGTGTCCGGAGTGGGCGCCTGGTCGTCCCGGTCGCCTACCCGGGCCACCCCGGCGATCACCGCTGCGGCGCCCAGCAGGACCACGACCACGCCGCCCACCAGCACCGGCACCAGCCGGTTGCGCTGCGGCGGTGGTGCCCGGTGGACGGGCACCGGCAGCAATCGGGACGGCGTGTACGGCTCGACCGGCCTGTACGACTGGGACGGCGTGTACGGCTCGGCCGATGTGTACGGCTCGGTCGACGTGTACGGCTCGGTCGGCGGACCCGGCTCGGACGGCGCGCCGGGTCGGTGCAGCCGGTACACCCCCGACGCCTCTTCCTCGCCGCCGGCGAGGCCGACCACCGACGGGGGCACCGGCGGGTCGGTGGGGTGGGGCGTGGACTCGTTGGTCGGACCGGGTGGCCACCATGAGCCCGCCGGCCCACCGGGTTCGTCGGCCGGCACACGGGGATTCGGCACCGCACCGCCGCCCGCGACGGCCCCGCCGCCGGCCGCCGCACCGCCGCTGGCCACGGGTCCGCCTCCGGCCGCCGCGCCTCCGGCCGCCGCGCCTCCGGCCGCCGCGCCGCCGGCAAGGGCGCCGCCGCCGGCCGCGGCCCCACCGCCGGTAACGGCAGCGTCGGTGGACGCCGGGCCGGAGTGGTGCGGCGAGGGCTCCGGCGGGTGGTAGCCGGACCCGACCCGCCCGTCGCTGTGCGGCGGGGTGCGGGCGGCCGGCACCGCCGGGGTGTCCGGGGCAGTCGGCGGGTCGTCGGCGCACACGTGGTCGGGGTTGGCCGCCGCGCGGGCCAGTGCCGCCACCTGCAAGGCCAGCGGGTCGTTGGCGGCCAGGTGCTGCCGGCACAGCTCACGGGCCAGCGCCAGATTGTCGTGTGCCTCGGCGAACTGCCCACAGTCTCGCTGCATCGCGCCGAGCCGGGCCAGCATCTTGATGCCGCTGGGATGGCCGTCGCCGTACACCTCGCGGTGCAGCTCCCAGGCGTCCTGGAGCCGGTCGCGGGCCACCGTGCACTGGCCGCGGGCGTACTCGACGGTGGCCAGGTCGGCATGGGCGGCGAGCACCCGCAGCGACTCGGGGCCGTCCTGCGCCGTCAGCTCGATGATGACTTCCTGGTAGAGCCGAGCGGCACGGGAGTGGCTGCCGACCCGGTGCAGCACCGCGGCCAGGGTCGCCGCGGCGGCCACCGTGCGGGGGTCGGTGCGGCCGTGCAGTCGGTTGGTGGCCGCGTACGCGAAGGCGGCCCAGCCCCGCGCGGAGTGCGGCTCGCCGAGGGCGACCAGCACCCGCGCCTGGAGGCTGGCCGCCTCGGCCAGATCGGGGCTGGCGTTGGCCGGGCGGGGGTCGGCGTCGGTGAGCGCGTCGGAGAGCAGCCGCTGCGCGCCGGCCAGGTCACCGGCGGACACGAGGTGGTGCGCCTGATCAGTCAGTTCGCCGAAGCCGGAGGACACGCCCCATCGTGCTCATTTGACGACGGTAAGTACAAGTCCCGCGCCGGTGTCGATCGGTCAGGATCCGGTCAGGTGCTCGGCCAGTGTCTCGCTGATCCGGCGTAGCTGGTCGACCTGGGCCGGGCTCAACGCGTCGAACAGATGTCGGCGTACCCCCTCGACGTGGCCGGGTGCGGCGGCGGCGAGGGTGGCGAAACCGGCGTCGGTGAGCAGCGCGACCTGCCCGCGCCGGTCCGTGGGGCACTCCTCGCGGCGCACCCAGCCGGCCGACTCCAGCCGGGCCACGGCGTGCGAAAGGCGGCTGCGCGACGATCCGGTCACCTCGGCCAGATCGCTCATCCGCAGCTGGCGGTCGGGGGCCTCGGAGAGCCGGACCAGGATCTCGTAGTAGGCGTGCGGCATGCCGGCGTCGCGTTGCAGCTCGCGGTCGAGCGTGTCCATCAGCGCCCGTGAGGCGGTGAGGTACGCCCGCCAGGTGCGCTGCTCGTCGGAGTCCAGCCAGCGGGTCATGACCGCCATCATACCCGAGATAGTTGAACGCTCAACTAAACCGCGCTAGCCTGGGGTCATGGGTATCCACCGGCTCAACCACGCGGTCCTCTACGTCAGTGACCTCGCCCGCAGCGTCGCCTTCTACCGCGACGTGCTGGGCTTCCGCCCGGTGGCGATGACTCCGGACGGCTTCCGGGGCGCCACCTTCCTCCAGGCCCCCGACTCGACCAACGATCACGACCTCGGCCTGTTCGAGATCGGCGCTGGCGCCGGACGGTCGACCGCCGGCCGGGCCACCGTCGGGCTGTACCACCTGGCCTGGGAGGTGGACACCCTCGACGAGCTGGCCGCCACCGCCGAGCGGCTCACCGCCGCCGGCGCGCTGGTCGGCACCTCCGACCACGGCACCACCAAGAGCCTCTACGGGCAGGACCCGGACGGCCTGGAGTTCGAGATCGTCTGGCTGGTCCCGGCCGACCGGCTCGACGACGCCGCGCTGGCCGCGCGCAAGCGGATCGGCCGGCTCGACCTGGCCGCCGAGCGGCAGCGCTACGGCGGGCAGACCCGGGGCGGGGTGGGGATCTCCGTCCCGGCCTGACCGGCCATACGGTAGAACGGACCGATGCCGACCAACCGGACCACCGACTTCCTTCGCGAGCTGCTGGTCCGCCAGTTGACGACCTGGCTGCCCGCGGCCCTGCAACGCTCCCGGCGGGCCACCGTCGCCCTGGCGTGGGCGGGCGCCGACGAGGGCGGCGGCGCGGAGGCCGCGCTGCGGGTGATCGCCGGGCACGCCGACCAGGTGCGGGGCCGGCGGGTGACCGTGCTGGTGCTGGCCGACGGGGCGGCTGACCTGCCGGCCCGGCTCGGCCCGGTCGAGGCGGAGTTGCCCGCCGAGGTCACCGTCCACCTACTGCCCGGTGTTCCGGACCGGCTGCCGGTCGCGGTGAAGGCGGCCGGCGCGGCCGGCTCTCCGCTGTTCTCCTTCGTGGACCTGCCCGGCGCCGCGACTCCGGAGTTGCTCACCGCCACGAGCAACGGCCGCGCTGGCGAGGTGCTGCTGCACGCCGGGAGCGGCGCCCGCGACGCCCTCATCGCTGCCGGCTTCCCGCTGGTCGCCGAGGTGGTGCCGGTGCTCCCGGGCGACGAGGCGGCCGGCGTGATCGCGTTCGGCAGCCGCTCGGACCGGAGCCTGGAGGCGGTCCGCGACGCGCTCTGGGCGATCGGCGCGGATCTCGACGTGCGCTACCGCGACCCGGCCGACCCGGCGGGGGCGCCGGTCGACGTGGCCGGCGATCCCGACCCCGAGGCGCTGGCCCGGGAGCTGCTGGCCGAGCTGCGCCGGGGCGGGTCGCGACCGGTCACCGAACTACGCCGGCACACCCTCACCACCACCGTCTACCGGGCCGCCGACGCCAACCGGGCGCTCGCCGCCCTGCTCGAGGCGGGCGACGTGCGCCGGGAACGCGAGGCCGGCCGACTGGCCGGCGACGAGATCATCACTGTGCGGGGTTGAGTGCGGGCGGACAGCGCCGGACGGCGTTCCCCTGCCCACAGACGCCGAGCGGGGTGCCGGTGATTCACCGGCACCCCGCTCGACTCCCGGGATGCTACGACCGGGACTTGTCCTGCTTCCAGGACAGCGGACCCGGCAGGTCGACCCGGTGCGCCTTGGCCTTCGAGTTCCAGGACCAGCGCCCGATCTTGATGCTCCAGGAGGAGAAACCGTTCTCGGTGAAGTTCAGGATGATCGGACCGTACTTCTTGCGCTTGCGAAACATGAGGCCCATCGGAGGACTCCCTTCGTCACCGTTCCCTGCCGTGTCGAGATCGAACATGCCCGAACCGGCGACTTCCGAAACCCTCTACGGGTCCGGTCTGGACAGTGGACCGCACGCACCACAAATCTCTATCCAACAGATAGATGTTGCCGGGCGGTAAACGCTGGTGGAGGCGGCTCGTAACATAGTCAGGGACATAAATCTCACCTTCTGGAAGACCGTTGACCGGTCGATCCCACCGCCGGCAGCATGGGGTCATGTCGCAGCGGGATGAGCTTCTCCTCACCGCTCGCGTGCACGTCGACCTGGTCCGGCACGCGAGCGCGCTCTGTTGAGCTGACCGGTTCATCCGGCTCGGCTCCAGCACCGCACTCCCACCGCCCGCGCTCAACGCGGAGCAGCGTGCCTTCGCGCCCATCACCTGGGCGTCCTGCGCTCCCATCGTGGACAGATCAGGAGACTCCTCATGTCCCCACCCCGTCGTGCCGTCCTGCGTACCCTCGCCACCGCCGCCGTACTGGCCCTGGTCACCAGCACCGCCGGCTGCGGTGGCGACGCCGAGGCCGGCGCCGGACAGGCCACCGAGCTGCGCTACCAGGGCTCGGTCGGCCAGGTCACCCTCCCCGAACTCGCCGCCGACCTCGGCTACCTCGGCGACGTCCGGCTCAACTGGATCGGCAACGTCACCGGCGGCCCGCAGGACATCCAGGCCACCGCCACCGGGCAGAGCGACTTCGGCGGCGCGTTCAACGGCGCCATCGTCAAGCTCGCCGCCGCCAACGCCCCGATCACCGCCGTGGTCAGCTACTACGGCTCCGACGCCCAGAGCTTCCAGGGCTACTACGTCCTCGACGACAGCCCGATCCGCGGCCCCCGCGACCTGATCGGCAAGAAGGTCGGCATGAACACCCTCGGCGCGCACGCCGAGGCGGTGCTGAAGACCTGGCTCGCGCGCGGCGGGCTCACCCCGGCCGAGATCAAGCAGGTCGAGCTGGTCGCCCTGCCGCCGGTCAACACCGAACAGTCGCTGCGCCAGAAGCAGATCGACGTCGCGGTGCTCGGCGGGGTGATCCGGGACAAGGCGATCGCCAGTGGCGGCATCCGTACCGTCTTCACCGACCACGAACTGCTCGGTGCGTTCAGCGCCGGCACCTACGTCTTCCGTGACGACTTCATCAAGCGCAACCCGGACACCGTCAAGGCGTTCGTCACCGGGGTCGGCAAGGCCATCGAGTGGGCTCGCACCCAGCCGCGGGAGACCGTGGTCGCCCGGATGCGGGACATCATCGCCAAGCGTGGCCGCAACGAGGACCCGTCGCTGGTCGCGTACTGGAAGAGCAGCGGCGTCGCCGGTCGCGGCGGGGTGATCGGCGAGCAGGAGTTCGGCACCTGGATCGACTGGCTCGCCGCCGAGGGCGAGCTCAAGGGCGACCGGCCGAAGCCCGCCGACATCTACACCAACCGGTTCAACCCCTTCGTGGACGGGGGCGGCGCGTGAGCACCGACAAGATCCTCTTCGACCAGGTGAGCAAGACCTTCCCGGTCCGCGCCACCCGGCGTGGCGCTGCGGGCGCGGTCACCGCGCTGGACCGGGTGACCCTCGGGGTACGCCCCGGCGAGTTCCTGGTCGTCGTCGGCCCCAGCGGCTGCGGCAAGTCCACCCTGCTCGACCTGCTCGGCGGGCTCACCGAGCCGACCGGCGGGCAGGTGCTGGTCGATGGCCGCCCGGTCACCGGCCCCGGCCTGGACCGGGGCATCGTCTTCCAGCAGTACGCGCTGCTGCCCTGGCGCACCGCCGCCGGCAACGTCGCGTTCGGGCTGGAGGCCAAGGGGGTGCCCCGGGCCGAACGCGCCGACCTGATCGACCACCACCTGGACCTGGTGGGCCTGCGCGGCTTCGCCGACCGCTACCCGCACGAGCTGTCCGGCGGAATGAAGCAGCGCGTCGCCATCGCCCGCAGCCTCGCCTATGACCCGGACGTGCTGCTGATGGACGAGCCGTTCGCCGCGCTGGACGCGCAGACCCGCGACTCGTTGCAGGACGAACTGGTGCGGATCTGGGCCCGCACCGGCAAGACCATCGTGTTCATCACCCACGGCATCGACGAGGCCGTGCACCTCGGCCAGCGGGTGGCGGTGCTGACATCCCGGCCCGGGCGGGTCAAGGAGGTCATCGACATCGACCTCGGCGACCGGGACGCCGTCGAGGACGTCCGCTCCACCGACGCGTTCCGCCACCACCGGCACCAGATCTGGACGCTGCTACGCGACGAGGTGCGCGCCGCCCAGGCCGCCGAAGGCGCCGCCGCCAGCCGCACCGCCCACACCGGAGCAGCCGGTGGTCGTACCCCTGCCGTGGCCGGAGCCGACGCGCAGCGTGCGGCGCCGGCGGCGACCCGTACCGAGGAGGCCCGCGTTGGTTGACATCGCCGAACGTCCAACCCGGCTGGAGGCGCCACCCGCCGTGCCCGGCGCGGCGGCCGATCCCGCCCCGCCCGGCCTGGCCGGTCGGCTGCTCGGCGCGGGCGGGAGGGTGCTGCACCGCACCGTCGCGATTGCCGCGCTGGCCGCGATCTGGGAGGGCGCACCCCGGCTCGGGCTGGTGGACCGGGTCTTCCTGCCCCCGCTGTCCGAGGTGCTGGTGGCCTGGTGGGAGCTGCTGCGCAGCGGGCAGCTCGCCGAGCACGTCGGGGCGAGCCTGACCCGGTCGCTGGCCGGGCTCGGCCTGGCCGTGCTCACCGCCATCCCGCTCGGGCTGCTGATCGGCTGGTACCGGCCGCTCGCCGAGCTGCTCAGCCCGCTGCTGGAGGTGTTCCGCAACACCGCCGCGCTGGCGCTGCTACCGGTCTTCGTGCTCATCCTCGGCCTGGGGGAGACCTCCAAGATCGCGTTGGTGCTGTACGCCTGCTCCTGGCCGATCCTGCTGAACACCATCGCCGGGGTGAAGGGCGTCGACCCGCTGCTGATTCGGTCGGCCCGCTCGATGGGGCTCAACCACCTGCGGCTGTTCCAGAAGGTGATCCTGCCGGCTGCGGTGCCGACCATCTTCACCGGCATCCGGCTGGCCGGGGCGTACTCGATCCTGGTGCTGGTCGCGGCCGAGATGGTCGGCGCGAAGGCCGGCCTCGGCTACCTCATCAACTACGCGCAGTACAACTTCGCGATCCCCGACATGTACTCCGGGATCATCACGATCTCCGCCATCGGTCTGGTCGTCAACCAGCTCCTCGTCGCCCTGGAACGCCGCTTCTCCACCTGGCGCGTCGACGTCTCCGCCGGATAGGACAGATACCAATGACTCGTACCCTGCACCTCAACGCGTTCCTGATGGGCGTCGGCCACCACGAGGCCGCCTGGCGGCACCCCCGCACCGACCCGCGTCGGGTGACCGACGTGCGGCATTTCCAGGAACTGGCCCGCATCGCCGAGCGTGGCACCCTCGACTCGCTCTTCCTCGCCGATGGGCTCTCGGTCGGGCCGAACCCCCGGCACAACATCCACAGCGTCTTCGAACCGCTGACCCTGCTCGCCTCGCTGGCCGCGGTGACCGAACACATCGGTCTCATCGCGACCGTCTCCACCACCTACAACGAGCCGTTCCACATCGCCCGCAAGTTCGCCTCATTGGACCACCTCAGCAGCGGTCGAGCCGGCTGGAACATCGTCACCTCCGCCCAGGAGCGCGAGGCGGTCAACTTCAACCGGGACAGCCACCCCGCACACGCCGACCGGTACCGGCGGGCCGCCGAGTTCGTCGACGTGGCGATCAAGCTCTGGGACAGCTGGGAGGACGACGCGCTGGTCTTCGACACCGCGGCCGGGGTGATCGCCGACACCGACCGGGTGCACGAGGTGGCCCATCGCGGACCGGAGTTCCAGGTCCGTGGTCCGCTGAACATCCCCCGTGGGCCGCAGGGCCGGCCGCTGCTGGTGCAGGCCGGCTCGTCACCGGACGGGATCGGATTCGCCGCCCGGTACGCCGAAGCGGTCTTCACCGCCCAGCAGACCCTCGCCGACGGCCAGAGCTTCTACGCCGAGCTGCGGCGGCAGGTCACCGCCGCCGGCCGGGACCCCGACCTCGTGAAGGTCCTGCCCGGCATCGCGCCGGTGATCGGCGGCACCGAGGCCGAGGCGCGGGCGCTCGCCGCCGAACTGGAGGAGCTGATCGTCCCCGACTACGCCCTCGCCCAGCTCTCCGGCATGCTCGGCATCGACCTGACCGGCCTGCCGCTGGACGGGCCGCTGCCGGAGCTGCCAGACGCCGACACCGTGCAGGCCCACCAGAGCCGCTATCAGCTCGTCACCGAGCTGGCCCGCCGCGAACAGCTCACCATCCGGCAGCTGATCGGCCGGCTCGGTGCCGGCCGGGGCCACCGGGTGGTCGCCGGCACCCCGGAGCAGATCGCCGACCAGATCGAGCTGTGGTTCACCCGAGGCGCCGCCGACGGCTTCAACATCATGCCGCCGCACCTGCCCGGCGGGCTGGCCGACTTCGTCGACCACGTGGTGCCGGTGCTGCGCGCCCGTCGCCTGTTCCGCAGCGAGTACACCGGCCGAACCCTGCGCGAGCACTACGGCCTGCCCCGGCCGGCCAGCTCGTACGCCACGCCGGCGCTGGTGCCGGCGTGACCACCGTGGAACGTCCGCAGACGGACGCCGCCGAGTTGCGGCCGGTGGACCGGGACCTGTTCCGCGCGTTGCTGCGCCGGCAGGCCACCAGCGTCACCGTGGTCACCGCGGTGGCGCGGGCCAACGACCCGGCCTGCCTGGGCGGGATCGGCGCGCCGATCCGGGCCGGGTTCACCGCCACCTCGTTCACCTCGGTGTCGCTGGACCCGCCGCTGGTCTCGTTCTGCCTCGGGGTCGACTCGTCGAGCTGGCCGGTGCTGGCCCGGGCCGAGCACGTCGCGGTACACCTGCTGGCCGCCGGGCAGCGGGAGGCCGCTCGGGTCTTCGCCACCAGCGGCATCGACCGGTTCGCCGCGTACCCGGACTGGACGGCCGGGCCGTTCGGGGTGCCGCTGCTGACCGGAGTGCTGGCCCGGTTGCTCTGCCGGGTGGTGCACCGGGTGCCGGCCGGTGACCACACGCTCGTGATCGCCGAACCGCTGGCGCTGGGCGACGGCGCCGACGGCCCGCCACTGGTGCACCACCAGGGCGGCTACACCACGGCCATCCCGCCGGTGCCGGCGTGAGCGAGCGAACCTTTGGGCACAGCACTGTGGCGCGTCGCGCCGGCACGCAGCGAAGCGGAGTGCCGGCGTGAGCGCACCGGCCCAGACCGACCTGCTCGCGCTGGACCGGGCCGCCCAGGACCTGCTGTTCCGGGCGGCCCGCACGGCCAACACGTTCACCGACGAGCCGGTCACTGACGCCCAGGTCACGGCGATCCACGACCTGATCCGGTACGGGCCGACCGCGTTCAACGGCCAGCCGCTGCGGGTGCTGCTGCTCCGCTCGGCGGCGGCCCGGGCCCGGCTGCTGCCGTACCTCTCGTCGGGCAACCGGGCGAAGACGGCCACCGCCCCGCTGGTGGCCGTGCTCGCTGCCGACGTGGACTTCCACGATCGGCTGCCCGAGCTGTTCCCGCACCGCCCGCAGGCCCGGGACTGGTTGACCGACCGGGCGGCGCGGGCCGAGCAGGCACGGCTCAACGCGACCCTCCAGATCGGCTACCTGCTGGTGGGCGTACGCGCGGCCGGGCTCGCCGCCGGCCCGATGGCCGGGTTCGACGCGGCTGGCGTGACCCGGGAGTTCTTCCCGGACGGCCGGCACGAGACGCTGCTGCTGATGAACGTGGGCCGCCCCGGCCCCGACGCCTGGCACGACCGCCTGCCCCGGCTGGACGCGACGGAGGTGATCAGCATTCGGTGACCTGACTCGGGCTCAGGCCGGTACGGTCTCCCGGTCCAGGGCGAGGACCCGGGTGACGCTGCCATCTTCCTCGGCCATGTCGCGCTCGTGGACGAAGCCAAGTTTGGCCAGCAGCCCGAGCGAGGCGTGGTTGGCGTCGGAGACCGTGGCGTACACCCGGGTCAGGTCGAGGCGTTCGAAGCCGTACCGGATCACGGCCGTGGCCAGCTCGGTGCCCAGCCCGCCGCCCCATGCCGACGTCGCCAGGGCGTAGACGATCTCGTGGCCGTCGACGTCGTCGGTCCGCTTGATCTCGGCGTGCCCGACGTAGCGGCCGTCCCGGCGGACCGCCCACACGTCGAAGAGGTCGTCGGCGTAGACCCGGCTGAACACCCGTCCGAACAGGTCGGCGGCGTCCGTCACGGTCATCGGCCCGTCGCCCATGAACCGGCCCACCTCGGGGTCGGCGAGCAGCGTGACGAAACCCTCGGCGTCGGCCGGCCGGTAGGGCTCCAGCAGCAGGCGCTCGGTGTGCAGGGTCGGAGTGGACATCAGCGTGGCTCCCAGGCGTCGGGCAGGGCGGTGAGCTTGCGGACGTGGGCCGGCAGCCGGCCACTGACGATCTCGGCGAGGCTCACCTCGTCGACCACCCGCCGCACGGCGGCGCGCACCGCCACCCACAGGCCGGGCAGGTTCTCCGCCGAGCCCTCGTACCGGGTCTCCTCCGGGCGCAGGCCGCGTACCCCGGCCAGCGGGCCCTCCACGGCGCGCAGCACCGCGCCGACGGTCACCTCCCGCGGCGGGCGGGCGAGCGTGTAGCCACCCTCGGCGCCGCGCTGGGCGCGGACGACGCCGGCCCGGCGCAGATCGGCCAGGACCGCCTCCAGGAACTTGCGGGGCATGTCCTGCTCCGCGGCGATGGCCTGGGTGGACAGCAGCGAGGGGTACGCGGTGGCGAGGCTGAGCGCCGCCCGTACCGCGTAGTCACCGCGCGCGGAGATCTGCACCCTGCCATCATGCCCGGCCGCCGCCGCTGTCTGGTCTGGCGGGCTACCAGGGTCGGATGGCGTGACCGCCGTTGGCCGGTTCGCCGGGGTCGCCGGGTCGGAACCGCCCGCCGTTGGCGCTCGCCGCCTCGACGGGCGGGCGGGGCCGGACCACCCGGACGGCCGGTTGCTCCCGGGCGGCCCGGAACGCGCCAGGGCTGACCCCGACCTCCCGCGTGAAGAAGCGGCCGAAGTTGGTGGGCTCGGAGAAACCGAGATCCCGGCCGATCCGGGCGATCGGCTCATCGGTGGCGGCGAGCAGCCGCCCGGCCTGCAACGCGACCCGCTCGTCGATGACCTGTTTGGCGCTGCGCCCGGTGACGGCCAGGCAGGCACGGGTCAGGGTCCGCACCGAGCAGCCGAGGCTGGCGGCATAGTCCTCCACCCGCCGGGTGTGGTGGTAGTCGTGCTCCACCGCCCGGCAGAACCGCTGGAACGTCTCCGCCTCGGGTCGGGGTGGAGACCGGTCCGCGCCGGGCAGGGTCAGTCGCAGCAGCAGTACGGCGAGTTGGTGGCGGAGCAGGGCGCGGGCGGCGGAGCTGTCGCCATGCCGCTGGCAGTCCACCGCGAGCTGACTCACCTCGCTGATGACGGCGTCCTCGTCCTCACCGGCCAATTGCCGCCAGGTTGGCGCGTCCGGGTCGACGTCGAAGCCGCTGAGCGCCTGGGCGTCCCAGCCGACCACGGTGGCGTCGAACTGCGGACCGGCGCAGCGCAGCACCTGGCCGGCATGGACCCGCAGCAGCGTGCCCGGTCGGCACGGCAGCAGGTGGAAATCCAGCTCGGCGTCCCCATGCCCACGGGTGGTGAGGATCAACAGCTCCCGCTCGACGAGCACCGGCCGACGCCAGCCACGGTCGCCGGCCAGGTCGGCCAGCGCGAACGTGGCCATCTCGTCGGGTACGGGTCGAGCCGTTCCGATCGGTGGCGCGGTGAAGGGACCGGTGGAGAGCATCGCCTGCGACGGTAGCCCGAACCGCAGGTCACCGCATCCCCGACCGATGATGCCCGCCGCACCGGACCCGGCGCGCCGCCACGGGGTTGTCGCGGTCCCGACAGCCGGGCTACGTTACCCGGCGGTAGCGCCGTCCGGTTTCGGCCCGCCCGGCGCCCCGCCGGCCGTACGCCGAGCCGGCGGACCTCGCCGACTCGCGATGGGATGGGCATGACGCAGCTGTTCTCGGTCGAAGGCAAGACAGTCCTGGTCACCGGCGGGTCGCGGGGGATCGGTCTGATGATCGCCCAGGGCTTCGTCCGGGCCGGCGCGCAGGTGATCATCTCGTCCCGCAAGGCGGACGTCTGCGAGGCGGTCGCCAAGGAGCTCTCCGCCGAGGGTCGCTGCGAGGCCATCCCGGCCGACCTCAGCGACGACGCCGGAGCCGAGGGGCTGGCCGCCGCCGTGCGGGAGCGCTTCCCCCGCCTCGACGTGCTGGTCAACAACGCCGGTGCGACCTGGGGTGCGCCGCTGGAGAACTACCCGGAGGCCGCGTTCGACAAGCTCTGGGCGGTCAACGTCAAGGCCGTCTTCCGGCTGACCACCGCGCTGCTACCGGCGCTGCGCGCCGCCGCCACCGCCGACGACCCGGCCCGCGTGATCAACATCGGGTCGATCGACGGCGTCCGGGTGCCGTGGCTGGAGGTGTACGCGTACTCGGCCACCAAGGCGGCCGTGCACATGCTCACCCGCAGCCTGGCCCACCAACTGGCCGGCGAGCAGATCACCGTCAACGCGATCGCGCCCGGCCCGTTCGAGAGCAAGATGATGGCGTTCGCGCTGAACGACCCGACGAGCCGGGCCACCATCGAGCAGCAGGTGCCGCTGGGTCGCATCGGCCGCCCCGAGGACATGGCCGGCACGGCCATCTATCTGTCCTCGCGGGCCGGCGCGTACCTCACCGGCGCGGTCATCCCGGTCGACGGCGGCATCACCACGCACGGCTGAGGCACCGGCCGACCCGGGGCGGGCGGGCCCGCGTACCCCCGGGTGTGCCGGAGCCGCGCGGTCGGCAGATCCGCGCGGCCCCGTGATGGCCGGTGTTGCCCGTTCGGGCGGTGGTCAGCGACCGGCGAGCAGCCGGTTCACCGCCGTGTCGACGTCCAGGTGCTCGGCCTCCCGGCCGCGCGGGACGACGACGTAGGTCCGTCGAAGGAAACGCACCAGGACGCTGCGCGGCACCTCGAAGAGGGCGTTGCCGTCCGGTGACGAGAGGGCCAGCGCGACGAAGTCGCCGCGCGGGGTGGCCCAGGGCCAGACCCGCACATCCCCGATTCCGGCTGGCTCGTCCAGGCCGGTGACCAGCAGTTCGCGAGCAAAGGACCAGCTCACTGCCTCGCCACCAGCCGATTCGGCATGAAACAGGACATGGACCGCATACGGGTCAGCAGGGTCGTAACGCAGACTGGCACGCACCGGCAATGCGGTGGCGTCAGGCGCGACGAGCCTTAGCGACGTCTCGACCTCTACGGTCGTCGGTCGAATGACACTCATGGACGTTCTCCCCCCGGCACCGCTGCGGAACGCGCGTGTCCCGCTTTTCCCATACTCAGGTGCTACTCCTGGCTACGCTCCGCCATACGCTGACTTCACCCAGTGGTGGGAAGGGGGACGGAAACGCCTCGTGAATGCGAGGATTCATGTAGGATTTCCGGTTCTGCCCAGTGCGTGATCCCGCCCGGCATCGGGTGGTTCAGTCGTCGACTTACTCCGGTAACGTCCAGTCGACCGTTGCAGTGACGGGCCCGAGCGACACTGGGGGGTGAAATGGTTACGAACCGATCCTCAGTGGATCCGGCCGTGGCGTCCGGCCCACCGAACGTCGCGGTCCGAGCAGCCGAAAAGCGGGGGTACGGAGTGCCGAGGAAGCAGCCCGAGTGGTCCGGTCGGCCGGGGTCCGACGCGGAACGCACCGGCGGTGGCGCGCGCGCCGGTGATGGCGGTGCTGACCAGTCCGGCGATGGCGCGGGTCGTGCCGGCGGCGGTGGTGCCGGTCATGGCGGTGCGGGTCGTGGTGCCGGTGGCGTCATCGTCGTGGCGGACCCGCCGCGGCACCCGCGCTGGCGGGGGCGAATCTCGACCACCCTCGACCTGATCCGGGCCAACCCCACCGGCCGGATCGCCCTCAAGGTCTTCATCGCGATCGCCGGTGCGCTGGTGGTGACCATCGGCATCGCCCTCATTCCGCTCCCCGGGCCGGGCTGGCTGCTCGTCATCGCCGGGCTGGGCATCTGGGCCGTCGAGTACCACTGGGCCCGCCGGCTGCTCGGCTTCACCCGCCGACACGTGCACGGCTGGACGCAGTGGGTGAAGCGGCAGTCACTGCTTGTGCGGATCGTGCTCGGCTCGGTCGGCCTGGTCTTCGTGGGCGTGGTGGTCTGGCTGTCGCTCAAGTACAGCCTCGGCATCGACGTGGTGGCGAAGGCGATGCACTACCTCGCGACGCACTGACCCCGGATTTCCGGTCTGGTTCCACGATCGGGTAGAGTCATCGGCGCTGAGGGCGATTAGCTCAGTGGGAGAGCGCTTCGTTCACACCGAAGAGGTCGCTGGTTCGATACCAGCATCGCCCACGCAGGTCAAAGGCCACTTCCCGGGTTCGGGAGGTGGCCTTTCTGCTGTCGTACAGCAGCTAAGTACAGCAGCCCGGCTATTGCGTTAGCGATTCGCCGAGGCGCTTGAGTGCGTCGCTGGTCGCTCTCGACGAGACCCGGGTGTAGATCTCCATCGTCACCGAGAAGCGGGCGTGCCGGAGGATCTGCATGGCAACTCGCGGGTGGACGTCGAGGTCGGCCAGGAGCGTGGCGCAGGTCCGCCTCGCGTCGTGGACGGTCATCAGCTTGACTCCTGCCTTGTCGCATCGGGTCTGCCAGGATCGCTGGAAGTTGCGGGGCTCGATGGGTGTGCCATAGCGGGTGGTGAACACGAGGTCGTTCTCGTGCCACGCCTTGCCGGCGGTTGCTCGGGCTTCGTCACGTTGCTCGCGTCGCAGCTTCAACGCGGTCAGGCAGATGTCGGGCAGGGGCAGGGTGGCGTCGGACGCCGGGGTCTTGGTGTCGCTGTGCAGGAGTTGCCCGCGCACGCGTTGCAGTTGGCGGCCGATCGTCAGCTCTCCGGCGTCGAGGTCGACGTCCTCCCCGGTGAGTCCCAACGCCTCGCCTTTCGCAGACCGACGACGAGGACCAGGGCGTAGGCGGCGTAGAGCGGGTCCTCGTCGTGGCGGGCGGACTCCAGGAACGTGCGGGCCTCGTCGCTCGACCACGACTTGCCCCGTCGACGGCGGACGGTGGCCAGGGTGACCGCCACGGCCGGGTTCTTGGTGATGAGGTCTTCGGCCTGGGCGTGAGTGAGGGCAGCTCGACTGTCCGAATGCCTGTCGTATGGGGTTCTCCGCGGCTTCGGACACAAGTTGAACCTCGGGCCTGGCACTGCAGATCGTCGTCGGATTCGTGTCGGCGAGTTACGAACCACGGCGCTGTGAGGTCCCAGAAGTGCTCCGCTCGCTGTCGGATGGCAAGCTCGTGTCCCATGATCGATGATTTCGCGAAGGACTGCCTGCATGGCCGGCTCAAAGGGATCCGGGAGGCACTGGTCTGGAAGCTCGACGGCCTGTCCGAGTACGACATCCGGCGTCCCCTGACAGCGACGGGGACCAACCTCCTCGGCCTGGTGAAGCACATGGCGACGTTGGAGGCCTGGTATTTCGGTGAGGTCTTCGGCCGCCCGTCCCCGGATGCGCTGGGGCGATGGCAGGACGCGGACGGCAGCGACCTGTGGGTGACCCCGGGCGAGACCCGCGAACAGATCATCGACTTCTATCAGCGTGCCTGGGGGCATGCGGACGCGACGATTCAAGCGCTTCCCCTCGACGCGCCCGGCCACGTGCCGTGGTGGTCGCGGTCGGACGTCAAGCTGTTCGCCATCATGATCCACGTCCTTCAGGAGACCACCCGGCATGCCGGACACGCCGACATCCTGCGTGAGCAACTCGATGGCCGCACCGGAATGAGGCCTGAGTACGAGGAGCAGATCGACACGGCGGCCCGCGAGGCGTACCGGGCGAAGATCGAGCGGGCTGCGCAGGAAGGGGCGGGCGGCTCGCGTCATGCCGGCCTGTCCGACACGCATGGTGCATAGTGCCGCACCGTAGAGCTGCTGCGCCACGATGGTCGTCGGGAGAAATCTGGGAGACGATCTTGCTAGCGGACCCGTCCGCACCCAAGCATGCCGACGACTGCCCCCACTCGAAGCAGCGCAAATAGTTGTCGATGCATGTCGGGGCGCCGACCTGACCTTGTTCACACCGAAGGGGTCACTGGTTCAAACCAAGCAGAGCCCACCAGCTCCGAGGGTGCTGGACGAGACGGGCAAGATCCGGAATATGCGCGGAATGATCAGCGGGAAGGCGAGCGAGTGATCAGGCATCTGTCCTGGTAGGAGACCGGTCCGGCCGACGAGCGCTATCCCGTTCCTAAACCGTGTGTCGGTCGAGCTGGCCCGCATGCACCCGGAACAGGCATTGTCCGTCCTCGGCTTCGACCCCGTGCGGTGCGGTTGAGACGACGAGTGCACCGACGTCTCGGCCGACGATGCTGCACAGGATGTGAACAGGTGCAGGCAGGCGAGCCTCAAGGCGCGAACTGTCAGCCGTGAAGACCGGGACCTTGTCGACGAAGTACCACGACGTGTTGTTGACGTCGACGAGGCGTACCCGCACCCAGCCCGGGAAGTCCTGGCTGATCCACGAAACTGCTTCGCAGCGGAGGTGGGCTTCTTCGGGAGTCACGAATCGATCGTGCCGGGTTGCCTGCGGCGATGGCAACAGTGCCGGACGCCCGCCGTCGCCGACTCCGACAGCAACGATCCCGAACAGCGATGTCGAGACGGGCACGGAGAGGGACACCGTCCGCGAGTGCAGATCCACTCGCGGACGAGCGCGGACGCGTGGTGCACGGAGCTTCCAAGCGAGGGATCGCGGTCGCGGCGGCTGGCTCTGCGGAGGGATCTACTCGGCGACGAAGACGCCAACGCCGGGAAGCGTTTCGGTCATCCCTTTGATCCGTAGTACCTGCATGGCACGGTCGATCACCGGCTCGGTGACCCCGTAGTGCTCGATCAACTCTCGCCGACTGGGCAGCTTGGAGCCAGGCTGGAACTCGCCTGACGCGATGCGTTCGGCGAGGTCGTCGGCAATCTGCTCGTAGCGGTAACGCGGTGGCACGTCGTTCTCCTCGGTTGGCAACACGAGTAGACCACCTACGCCAGCCCTTGACTACGCAACGGTACCTATGGGGGGTTGCCGAGGAGGTCGATTCCCTCGGTTGGCGCTGTGGGCCGTCCTCGCCGGCGTGGATGTTCGGCGCGTCCCCCGCGTTCGGACATCCACGCCTCCAGATTGCTGCGGCACAAGGAGGTGGCGGTGCTTCCTTCGATTTGGGCAGTACGGCAGACCATGGCGCGAGCGGGAGCGGCGAGCCGTTGAATCGAGTCTCGTACGACGAATACGTGCTGGCGGTGGCGCTGACTCTCGCTCGCCGTCACCAGCCCGTCTGGTCTTGGCGGCACTGGCGGTTTATCTGCCGCTGCGGAGGCGATCTGCCATGCCGGAGCCGTCACCGCATCCCGATCAACCGCGGCCACTGGCCCAGCCAGGACGGCCCGCAGTGACCACTCACCGCCCGATCAAGCCGGCCTGGACGTGCGGCGGCTGCGCGGGGGAGTGGCCATGCCAGACCCGGCGCCGAGAGCTGCGAGCCGAGTACGACCGCGCCCCGGTGTCACTGGCTCTCTACCTGGCCGCCCATCTCGTCGACGCTGCCCAGGACCTGGCCCACGTTCCCGCCGGCCACCTGCATTACCGATTCCTCGGCTGGACCCGATGAGCATCCTGCGGCCGGGTGACGAGAAGTTCCACTACAGCGACGGCTCGCACAAGTGGATCCCACCGGACCCGGACTACGACCAGGAGGTCTGGGACGAACAGGTCCGCCAACACAAGCAAGGACACCTGAGAAACGTGCACCCGAAGGTGCGGATCCAGCGCCTCGTCTGATGCCAGCAGTACAGCAGCGAAGTACAGCAACGGCGCCAACCGAACCGAGCCGAGAGGCGCGCCAACAGGCCGTCTGACCTCGCATCAAGCCCGATCCGATCAGCTTGCCGAGAGTTCACACCGAAGAGGTAGCTGGTTCGATACCGGCATCGTCGACCGCAAGTATCTGCAGGTCAGAAGCCCGTTACCGAAATAGTCGGCAACGGGCTTCGCTCGATGCGTGGTTTGAATTGGGAGCAGTTTGGGAGCAGCGGTGGAGGTGACGCGGTCCCGGTCACCGGAGCCACCCGGCGCCGAGGCGGAGGTCCACTCCGGCCGCGTGTGGATCAAACTGGCGAGCAAATTACGCCACCGAGGGCCGCCCTCCGGCCGGCCGGTCGGCGACCGCCTCATGGAGAGCGGTGAGCAGGCCGCGGGGACGGCGATCGGGATACTCGGCCCGCGCTTCATTCATCGCGTACGAGAATGCGACCTGCCGATCCGGCCAGGCTCCATGCCGGGAACCGCCCGCGCCCGCATGGCCGAACGCGTCAGCCGCCGGTCCGAAGACCTGCGCCGCGGTGGCGAGCTCGAATCCGGCGCCGTAGGCCATCGGGCTGCCCCACAAGGGGGAGATGCCCCGTCGCCGCTCCCGTCGACCGAGTTCCACGGTGGAGGCCTGTAGTACACGTACGCCGTCCAGGGAACCGCCGGCGGCCAGACAGGCGTAGAACCGGGCCATCGATCTTGCGGTGGCGAACGCACCCACTGCGGCCAGCCCAGCGCGGCGAAACTTCGGGCTGTTCCACAGTTCCGGTGAGTCGGGGACGACGATCGGATTGTGGGTGAGCACCGCGAGCGGGTCGTTGCTGGCTGGTTGTGCGTCGAGAAGGAAACCGGGGGCGGCCAGCATGGTGGACGCCCGGTCGTGCTGCTCGTCCGACAGCCCGATCCAGACGTCGAGTCCCAGTGGGCGCGCGAACTCGTCGGCGAAGAAGGCGCCAACCGTGCGCCCGTCCACTCGCCGGACCAGTTCGTCAACGAGCCAGCCCCAGGTGAGGGCGTGGTAGATGAACCCGGCCCGCGCATCGGTCTCGGGTGGCTGCTCGGCGAGCAGCTTGGCCATGATGGCGTGATCAAGCAGGTCGTCGTCAGTGACTGGCTGCCGCACGCCGGGCAGCCGCGACTGGTGCGACAGGATGTCTCCGACGGTGACGGTGCCTTTGCCGGCCGCCGCGAACTCGGGCCAGTACCGGGCGGCGGATGCATCGAGGTCGAGCACGCCGCGCTCGACGAGCAGCAGTGCGCAGGCGGTCGCGAGGCCCTTTGTCCCCGAGAAGATCAGCTGCAGGGTGTCGGCCTGCCACCGGCGTCCGGTGTCCGGATCGGCGACCCCACCCCACAGGTCTACCACGAGGTCTCCCTTGTGGTACGCGCTGAAGGCGGCGCCCGTCTCGCCGAATTCGGTGAAGCTTCGCTCGAATGCGTCGGCCACCGGTTCAAATCCGGCAGCGGTGAATCCTTCGACCACAGGATGTTCCTTCCTCAGCGTTTGGCAGTGGACAGCAGCGTCAGCGCGGCCTGCTTGGCGTGCTCCGCGGCGGCATCAGCGGTGTCGTGATGGTCGGCGACGACGGTGGCGCCCTCGATCAGGATCAGCAGTTGCCGGGCCAGCACCTGCGGTTCACGCGCTCCGGCGCGCTGCGCGATGCCGGTCAGCAGGTTGAGGTAACGGCCCAGATGTCGGACGGCAACCGTGCGGGCGGGGTCGGCGTGGTGCTGCGTGGCGGCGTTGACGATGGCGCAGCCCCGGAAGGCCGGCTCGGCGTACCAGGTGCCGAGGGCGTCGAAGATCGCCGCCAGCTCTGCCTCGGGATCCGGCCCGGCCGCCTGTGCCACGTCGGTGAGCCAGCGGATGACCCGATCGCTGCGGGCAGCGAGGACGGCATCGACGAGCCCTTCCTTCGAGCCGAAGTGACGGTAGAGCGTCTCCTTGGACGCACCGACCGCGGCGCACAGCTCGGCGATCCCGACACCGTCGAGCCCTCGCTCATAGAGCAGGTCGGTGGCGCAGGCAAGGATCGCTTCCCGGGTGCGCGCCGGATCGAGTGAGGTTCCTTTGGCCACTGGCATGAAGCAGATGGTACCGATCGGTTCGATCTTTCGCTAGGGTCATCGTACCGCTCGGTACCATCACTGAAGGGAGTTGCATGACCCTCGAAACACCCGTTGCCGCCTCGCGGGCGACGCCCTGGTGGCCGTCCATCGGCCTCGCCCTCGGCACCGCCTCCGCTCTGGGACTCGGCCGTTTCGCCTACGGACTGTTCGTGCCGGCCATGTCCCAAGACCTGCAGTGGACGATGACCACCGCCGGGGCGCTGACCGCCGCGAACGGCGCCGGATACCTGCTTGGCGCCGTTCTCTCCGCAGCAGTGATCCGCCGTGCCGGACTGACGGCGACGTTCCGCGCCGGGATGGTCCTGACTGCCGTGGCGCTCGCCACCACCGGCCTGGGCATGTTGACGTGGGGACGCGCGGCGGCCGGACTCGGCGGAGCGCTGACCTTCATCTCCGGCGCTGCCCTGGCATCCCGACTCGCCGACCGCGCCGCAACCCTGACCCCCGTGACCGTCTACTTCGCTGGTGCGGGAGGTGGCATCGCGATCACCGGCGCCGGCGTCCCGCTCCTGCTGCACGTCCACCCCGAGCGCTGGGTCGTCGGCTGGTGGGCGCTGGCTGGTGCGGCCGCGCTGGCCAGCGCGGCCAGCTGGCGCGCGGCGGCCGTCCGCGACGCCACCACGCCGACCGCGGCGGTAAGCGGGAGGCACCTGTGGCCTCAGCGACGGATCGCTGCGGCATATCTGCTGTTCGGCGCCGGTTACATCGGCTACCTGACGTTCCTGTCGGCGTACCTGGTCGACCGGCATGCATCGCTGCCCATGGTTTGCCTCACCTGGATCCTGGTCGGAGCGAGTGCGATGGCCGCACCCGTCCTGTGGAGCCGCCCGATCGTGACCTGGGGCGGCAACCGACCGCTGTGCGTGATGATGCTGGGCGTCGCTGCAGCGGCCGCGCTGGCCAGAGCAGCGCCTACAGCGGCCGGGACGACGGCATCCGCCGTGTTGTTCGGCCTGGCGTTCATGATGGTCCCGGCCGCCGTCACCGCCCATGTCACTCGAAGCGTGCCACTCGAAGCGATCAGCGCCACGCTCGCAGCGTTCACCGTGGTGTTCGCGATTGGCCAGTCCATCGGCCCATGGATCTCCGGGATCTTGGCCGATCACAATGGCGCGGGCGCGACCCTGACCGTAACAGCGCTGCTGTGCACGCTGGCCGCGTTTCTGGTCGTCAGGCGATCGGCGGAACCGGCCGGTGCCAGGGATGACGGCCGAGGGTTGGCGGCTGGCCCTTCCGCATCGCGTCGACATGGGCCCGGTGATGGACCGGCGCCCGGGGGAGTGCAGCGCGCAAGAGCTGGCCGTTCAGTTGGCAGGACCGCCGCCGCACCCTTGGTTTCGACGATCATCTAGGTGGACATCTCCTGGCCCACAACCTCGCCACAATCACCGCAGTCGACGCTGCCAACGCCCGAGACCCCAGCCCTCCAAACGATCCCGGGATACCGCCTCGGCCACACCCATGCACGGCCACCCCGCCGGAACTACTTCTTCAGGTCGAGGTAGTTGGCCGCGCGGCCTGCCCACACCGGGCTGTCCACGTAGTGGTTGTCGTAGCGGTCCTGGGTCTCGCCGACTTCCTGCCAGGTGGCTTCGCCCTGGTGCACCTTGTCGAGCAGTCGGTAGTAGTCGAACCGGGGCTTGCCGGGGGTGATTACGACGAGGAAGTCGACGTCCTGGTCGTCGGCGGGGGCGAAGGCATGCGGGGTGTTCGGCGGGACGAAGAGCACGTCTCCCTTGTGCAGGGTGTGCAGTTCGTCGCCGACGAGCATCTCGAGGGCGCCGTCGAGCACGAAGAACAGCTCGCCGGAGTGGGTGTGCAGGTGCGGCGGCGCGCCGTCGGTGCCGTGCTTGAGCAGGGTGCGGTTGCTGGTCAGGGCGCCGCCGGTGTGCTCGGGGTCGAGCAGCAGCGTGATCACGCTGGCCGGGTCGCTGTGGAGAACCTCGGCCTGGGCTGCGCGTACCAGTGTCATTGTCGGCTCCTTCGTTGTTTGACTGTTTCCTGGACACTAGATGTCCAGGATTGTTCGGCGCTAGTGATCATGGCATGCGTCACAAATTCTGGACATGTAAAGTCCAGGACTATGCGGATGAGTCAGGGCGTCGAATGGGCCCTCCACACGTGCCTCAACCTGAGCTGGCTGGACGCCCCGGTGCCAACCGGCACCCTCGCGGCGTTCTACGAGCTGCCGCCGGCCTACCTGAACAAGCAACTCCAGGCCCTGGTCCGGGCCGGGATTCTGACGTCGACCTCGGGGCCGCGCGGGGGCTTCCAGCTGGCCCGGGCCCCGGGGTCGGTCTCCCTGTTGGACATCGTGGCCGCGATCGAGGGCCCGGAGGAGTTGTTCCAGTGCGACCAGATCCTCAGCAAGGGGCCGGGGGAGCACGCGGGCGTCGATTATCGACAGTCCTGCGCGTTCGCCCAGGCCATGCGGGGTGCCGACCTGGCCTGGCGGCGGGAGTTGGCCGGCAAGACCGTGGCTGACGTCCGGGCCGACGTCGAGCGCGGGCACCCCGAAGCCCTGGCCAACACCCGGGCCAGGATCGCGCAACTTCGCTAGGACTATTGCTTTCCGCGTCGCTCAGCGTGGCTGTGCTTTGCCTTGTGGCCGCGGGCCGTGTTCGAGGGTTGCCAGGAAGCTGTCGGCCGCGTCCTGGACGCGGTCTTGGTCGCCCGTGGCCAGCAGGTCGAGCAGCAGCCCACGGATCGTCGCGATCACCAGGGTGGCCGTGCGCGTCGCTGTCTCCACGTCGGTGCCCGGTCTTTGCGCGTCGACCAGGGCGCTCATCCAGTCGGTCACGACGCGATCGAGGAACTCCGTGAACTGTTGCGGTGCCTGTAGAGCGCGTCCGTAGACCGCGAAGAACAGTCGGAACTCCGCCCACTGGCGCGGGTCGGAGGCGCGGGTCCAGACCGCACGCGCGGCCGAAGCCAGGTCAGGCTGGTCGCCGACCGCTTCGCTCGTGGCCGTGAAAGCACGCTCCCGCAACCGCCCGAGTATGGCCTCGAGCATCTGCTCCTTGGTGCCGAAGTGATGGACCAGCGTTGTGGTCGACACCCCGAGGGCGCGGGCCACCGGCCGCCACGACAGCTCGGCGAACCCGTGCTGCATCGCGTAGTCGACCGCGGCGTCGAGCAGGTCGGCCCGTCGCTGGTGGTTGACCGGCCGTCCCGTCATCGCTGCCTCGTGATCCCTCTGGGTTGCGGTTCCTAGAACGATCGTACTACATTCTTTCCTTGTACGGTCGTTCTAGGAACTGGGAGTTCCTCATGCGTGTGTTCGTTACCGGAGCGTCGGGCTGGGTCGGTCGAGGGCTCGTCCCCGAGCTAATCTCCGCCGGCCACAAGGTCACCGGGCTGGCCCGCTCGGATGCGGCGGCCCAATCCCTGCGGGCGATGGGGGCCGAGGTCCGCCCGGGATCGCTCGACGACCTCGACGCCCTGCGCGACGCGGCCGCCGCCTCCGACGGCGTCGTCCACCTCGCGTTCAAGCACGACATGTTCTTCGCCGGCGACTTCGCCAGCGCCACCGACGCCGATCGCGCGGCGATCGACGCCTTTGGCGAAGCCCTCGCCGGCACCGGCAAGCCGTTCGTCATGGCCTCCGGCATGCTCGGCGTGCTCGGGCTACCGTCCGGTGTCGTCGCCACCGAACGCGACGGGCTGGCCCCGGATACCGGCAGCACGGGCCCGATCAGCGGCGCCGGCGGACGGATGGCAAACGCCCGGCACGCTCTCACGCTCGCCGGCCACGGGGTCCGCTCCTCGATCGTGCGGCTCCCACCAGTCACGCACGGCAAGGGCGACAACGGCTTCACCACCACGGCGATCGGCTTCGCGCGGCAGAAGGGCGCCGCAGCGTACGTCGGCGACGGCAGCAACCGCTGGCCCGCCGTCCACCGCGATGACGCCGCGCGACTGTTCCGCCTCGCGGTCGAGTCCGCGCCGGCCGGCTCAGTGCTGCACGCGGTCGGCGACGAGGGCGTGCCGATCCGTGTGGTCGCCGAGACTCTCGCCGCACATCTGCACCTTCCCGCAGTCTCCGTCAGCCCCGAAGAAGCTGGCGACTACGTCGGCTGGCTCGGCGGCCTCTGGGCAATCGACGGGCCTGCCTCGGCGCAGATCACTCGTGACCTTCTCGGATGGCAACCTGCGGGCCTCGGGCTTATCGCCGACCTCCAGCAGGGCCACTACTTCGCCTGAGGGCAGGCCCGCCACTGTTCGAGCACGCGACTGGGTGATGGGCCCAGCGACGTGGTTATCCGCATTTGCCGCAGTCCGAGCTCAGTGGCGAGCCGGACGAGATTTTCCCTACGCTGCCCCGGTGCAGATCGACTTGGTTGCTCTGATCGTCGACGACTACGACCCCGCGATCGAGTTCTTCGCTGGCGTGCTGGGTTTCGACCTCGTGGAGGACTCACCCTCACTGACGAATGACGGGAGACCCAAGCGGTGGGTCGTTGTCCGGCCGCCGGGTGCACAGACCGGAATTCTGCTCGCTCGTGCGGATGGAGACCGTCAACGCGCTGCTGTGGGTGACCAGGCAGCAGGGCGGGTCGGCTTTTTCCTCCGGGTCGACAACTTTGATGCCTCGTACGCGCGCTTGGTCGAAGCCGGGGTCACCTTCGTCCGAGCGCCGCGCACCGAGCCTTACGGCCGGGTCGCGGTCTTCCTCGATATCGCCGGTAACCGCTGGGATCTTCTCGGCGAGGCCTGACTCCCTTGACCCTGCGGTATCTGCCGTAGATTGTTCGTCCCGGTTCCCAGCCGGCGTTCCTCGCCGATGTCCTCTCCACCGAGGACCGCCCTCCGCGACCGGCGCTCCCATCCGGACGTGACTGACCCGTCCGTGTCACGGAGGTAGCCGCTCCGACGGCGCCAGTCGACCTCAAGTCAGGCGGCTTCAGTCAGCGGGACTTTGTCGCCCCGATCGGCGTCGCCCTGCTGGTCACCGGCGCCGACGGTTACCGCTGGAACTGGGCTAGTTTCTGTGGGTTGAGGACGATCAGCACTCGTTCGATTCCGGCGGGTGAGGCGTCGATGGTGACCAACGCGACCGTTGCTCCGGGCCGCGAGATGAGGATCGCGGCTTGGCCGTTGGATTCGACGATCTCCGTTGAGAGGTCGTGGCCGAACTTCCGGATCAGTCCCAGGATGTAACGCGCGACGTTGTCACGTCCGACGATGGGTGCCTGGGCGGCCCGTACGGTGCCGCCGCCGTCGGCGTAGGAGGTGGCTGTTGTAGCGAGCAGTTCCTCGAGCCGGGTCAGCTCACCGGACCGGGCGGCGGCGAGAAAGGCACGCAGCAGGCGGCCGTGGTCGGCGCGGGCGACCGGATCGCGCCGCTGCTGGGCCAGGTGCGTACGGGCGCGTCGGCCGAGCTGCCGTGCGTACGCCTCGCTGATGTCGAGTACCTCGCCGATCCGCCGGAACGGGTAGTCGAACGCCTCGCGCAGCACGTACACCGCCCGCTCGGCCGGGGTGAGCCGTTCCAACAGGAGCAGCACGGCAAGTCCGAGTGACTCGTTCCGTTCGGCCTGGAGTGTCGGGTCGGCGGAGGTGTCGACGGGCTCGGGTAGCCACGGTCCGGGATACAGCTCGCGTCGGGCGCGAGCCGATGTCGCGGCGTTCAGAGCGAGCCGAGAAGTCGTCGTGACCAGGAACCCGATTGGGTCCCTTACCTGGCTGCGATCGGTCTGTTGCCACCGAAGCCAGGCTTCCTGCACGACGTCCTCGGCCTCCGCGACACTTCCGAGCATTCGGTAGGCGATGCCGAAGAGCCGCGGACGGACCGCGTCGAACACCTCTAGCGCGCCGATCAGTGTCCCGTCTGTCCCTCGCCCTACCATGACCGCCCGCCTCGTCGCTTCTATCCCTGAATCTGCAGGTGATTTCGAACTACCGCCGATATCGCCACTGTCCGTTGGGCACCAGCGCATACAGATACCCCTACGCGGCCGGACTACAGCATTGGTGCATGGCGCCAGGCACCCCACCTCTGAGGTGGAGGGCCCGCAACATGGAGGCGACCTGCTCGATCGGCGGTCTGGCCACCGGAGCGGGGCGGCGACGAGTCGAGCAGACCGATACAGATCTGCACGAGCGTGCCGACGAGCCAAAGGAAGGGCCTGTCGATGCCGTCCTGTTCGTCGTCCGGCATCGTGTACCAGCCGGCGTACGTCTCCTGCACCGCGTGTTCGGCCACGTGGACCGAACCGAGCAGGTGATATGCGAGGTTCTTGAGGAGGCGTCGTTCGGCGACGACGACGCAGAACGTGCTGGGTAGCGCGTTTGACCGAGGTGGCCGGCGGGGTTCGGGAACCATCGTTTCTCCCACTGGTTGGTCCGGAAGGTTCAGTGGGCGGCCCGAGCCGACTCGAAGCCGCGCCGAGCCACTCGACGGTCGCGCAGCACCGTCAGCAGGATGATCACCAGGCCGATGAGCGCCACGGCCGCGTTTGCGGTGGTGAGGAGGATCGCCTCACCTACCGTCGCCTGCTCCATGTTCGTGATGTGGAAGAAGAAATGCGGCACCGCGAAGACCGAATAGGCACCTGCGGCAGGGATGACGAAGTGGGCCCTGGGTTTGACCGCCGCGATGCCCAGCAGCAGGGCGATCGCCAGTGATGCCGTACCGAAGTCCCGCGCGTAGTGCTCGCTGAACGGCGGCGTGAGGTCCACCGTCGGGAAGTTCGTGTAGAAGCTGGCCGGCCAGAACGCGTTCCAGGCCCCGACCACGAGGTTGTCGACAAACAAGATCGCCAGCGCGATGCGGATGATGATGGTCACGAGTTGCTGCTCCTTGCGCTGTCTCGGATGCCCGCCGCCGGTGGGCGAGTGTCACCAGGTACGGACCGAGCAGGTCTCCGATTCGTGACAGATGGCCCGGCGGCGAGCTCTGCTGTCACGGATCGGGGGGCCGCTCGGTCCAGTTCGCAGATGCCGCGGTCGTTCGCGGCGGAGGGGAGCACGCCATGAAGAGAAGCGTCGCGGCAGGCGTGACCGGCGAGTCGGACACCGGTCGGGCGCCTCGCATTCGTCGTACCGTCGGATTGATCGTCGCGGTCGCGCTTGCTGCCGGTCTCCCGCTGGCGGTCAAGCCCGCCCCCGCGGTCGCCCATGGCGCGACGCATTCGATCACGCCGGCCGCCGGTGCCGCGCTCGCGACTGCTCCGGAACGGGTCGAGGTGGTGTTCGCCGCCGAGATCATGTCTGACAGCACCGTCACGATCATGGACCACACGGGTACGGATTGGGCCGGCGGTCGGCCGGCTGTCCAAGGAGCGACGCTGATCGACCAGGTGAAAGCAGGTATGCCCGACGGCGGGTACGAGATCAGCTGGCGAGCAACCTTCACCGACGGACACCCGGTAGCCGGCACGGCGGAGTTCACCGTGGGAGCGGACGCTGCAGCGGCCGCCACAGCGAATCCGTTCCGGGCCCGGGTCACCCACGGTGGGGTCGTCGCGTTCTACACCGCCGCAGGCATGGCCGTACTTGCTCTCCTTCTCGCGATCATGACGCTCTCACGCGGTGTCTACGGCACCAACAAGCGTGCGGCCACACGTGACGGCTCCACCCTTTAGACCGACCTGCTCGGTTTCCGCCTCTGTGCGGCCTGCTCGTCTGAAGGCGTCGACCCGCCGCCGGTGGTCATGTGCTGCTGGAGCGGTGGGGACCTGGTGGGGAGATCGGTGCGGGTGCCGTCGTACGCGAATGTTGTCGGCGATGACGATGCCGGTGAGGACTGCGCCGCTAGCGAAGGCATTGATGAGCGGTGGCAGGAGCAGCATCGGCGGAAGGAGACAGGCGAGCGCGACCAGCCCGATGACGCGGCTTCTGGAGACGTGGCTGAACACCAGGTACTCCAGGAGGATCCGACCGGCAAGGAACAGCGCGGTACCGCCGAGGATGGTGACGGTCGGGATCGCGCGTGGATGGCCTAGTGGATCGTCGATGACCAGTTGGGCGCCGACCGAGGCGACGACGAGGCCGGCGATCATGACCAGGTGTGCGTAGGACGCCAGGGTGCCGAGACGGTCGGGATTGGCTGATGCCCCGATGGCTGGCCCGACGTCTTCTCCGGCACGGAAGATGTAGATCCGCCAGATCAATGCGGTGACGGCGAATGTCAGCACGAACGCCACGGTCCGATCGGTAGCAAAACCGCGACTGGTGAGGCTCGATCCGATGGCCAGAATGACTTCGCCGAGCCCGATGACGAACAGTGCCCGGTTGCGCTCGGCCAGGAACTCGCCGCCGGCCGGCACCTGTGCACCGCCCAGGCGCATGAGTCTTGGCAGGGGGTAGCTGAACCACCGTGCGGCGTAGATGAGGACAACCGCGAGCGTCCACAACGCCGTGCGTACTCCGCTTGAGGCGACCGCCCCGACAAGCCAGGGCACCCCGGTGACGGCATGCCAGATCGCCGCCCGTCCCGCAACACGTTGTACCTCCTGGCCCCGCAACAGGACCACGAGGAAAAGACTGCGACCGATCTGGATGGCAAGGTAGGCGACCGCGAAGATCAAGCCGGTCCTGCCGAACGCCTCGGGGACCGCCGCCGAGAGCACCAGGGCACCCACCATGGTGGCGATGACCATCAGTTGCACCGGCGACCGTCGCGGGTTCAACTGCCCGGTCACCCTCGCGGTGAGGGACCACACCCATCCGATGGCCAGCAACAGCACCAGTGCCTGGAACGCGCCGGACCAGGTCAGGTTGTTGAGCAACTGCTGGGCGAGCGCGCGGAGCGCGAAGACGAACACGACATCGAAGAACAGCTCCAGGAACGACGCTCGCGCGACGTCCTCAAGCCTGCGAACCAGTCCGCTTGCGCCACTTCCCGTCACTGGCTCGCCCGTTCCTACCGATCTTCGGTTGGTATCAGGGTATCCGTCCTCTTCGTCCATGTGGCCCGGTACCCGACCTCTCCCTCGAGATCGTCCAGCCGGCCTCTCCGAGCACCGTTGAAGTAGTCAGGTGCTGCTGCTCCCAGGACGCCTGCTGGCAGGCACGGCGCGCGCGGGGCGCCGACGAGGGCGCCAGTGACCGCGCGGTGGAAGTTCAATCGAGCGGGGTAGAGAATCGGTGAATATCTACTACTCCTACGCCGACGTGTGAGACGTGTAGGGGGTGCTCGTTGACAACGCGGAACCTTCGTTCGAGGCGTACGTGCAGTCTCATATCCACACCTTGGCTCGAGTGGCATACCAGTTGACCGGCGATCACGACCTCGCCGAGGACCTGGTGCAGCAGGTCCTGCTGGGCATGGTCGGGAGATGGCAACGGGTTGCTGAGGGCAGTAATCCAGACGGCTACGTGCGCCGCGCCCTCTACACCCAACACCTCAAGTGGGGGCGGCAGAGTCGCCGGATCCGCGAGGTAGGGGAGGAGACGGCGCTCGAACGCCTGTCGCCCGACCGCAGCGACGAGATCGCGCTCGCACTCGCCGTCCAGGATGCCCTCGCCAAGCTGGCGCCAAAACAGCGCGAGGTGCTGGTGCTGCGCTACTTCGAGGACCTCACCGCGGAACAGGTCGCCGAGGCACTCGGCTGCTCGATCGGTACGGTCAGGAGCCAGACCCGGGACGCGCTTGCGCGGCTGCGGGCCCTGGCACCGGAACTGCGGGGCCAGATCGAGTCGGAGTTTCGGGCGGGAACGGGCGGCAGCCGCGCAACGAGGAGATCCACACGCGCCTCGCGCTCTTGCCCGACAGCCGGCCCGTCGGTTCGTCGCACACCGCGCGTGCTCAGCGAGAGCCCGCGCTGTTCCGCGTTCTAACGGCGACAACAGCGCCCGTACGTGGCCCGTTTCCGCGGCTCCACGGCGAAGCCCGGCCGCCATTCCGGCGACCTCCCGCGATCCTTCAGCTGGGGCGCGAAAACCCTCGCGAGGCGAGTACCTGACACGGCGGCGGGCCCGTGACGTGGCCGTTCACCGATCATCCACCGGCACCGGCAGTCCATTCACGCCGCCGCTACCGGGCCTGGAGCGATGCTCTGAGCATGGCTGACTTTCTGGTTGTCCTGGGCGTCATCGGCTTCGTCGCCGCGATGCTGGGCTTGATCTGGGGATTGGAGCGGGTGTGAGCCTCACCGACGGGCTGCTTCTGATTCTTTCGTTCGGCGTCTTCATCTTTCTGGGCGTCGCGCTATTTAAGGCGGAGTTGTTCTGATGACCTTCGCGTGGACGATCGTCGCGCTCGTGGGCGTGCTGGCGATCTGTTGGCGATTCCTCGGGGCGTACATGGTCGCGGTGTTCGAGGGCCGGACGAGATGGCTTGCATTCGTGGAGCGGCCGGTTTACCGGCTGCTGAAGGTCGACACCAGGACTGAGCAGTCCTGGCAGCGGTACGCGACCTCGGTGATCATGTTCTCCGGCGTCGCGTTGCTGTTCGGCTACCTGATCTTCCGACTGCAGGGCCATCTCCCGCTCAACCCGCAACATTTCGCCGCAGTCCGATCGGACACCGCGTGGAACACGGTGGTGTCGTTCGTGACCAACACGAACTGGCAGTCCTACGCGGGTGAGACGACGATGTCGTATCTATCGCAGATGGGCGTGCTGGCGCTGCAGAACTTCCTGAGCGCCTCGGTGGGTATCGCGGTAGCGGTAGCGCTGATTCGCGGGTTCTCGCGTAAGGGCTCGAAGACGATCGGCAACTTCTGGGTCGATTTCGTTCGCACCACGCTCTACGTCCTGCTGCCGATCGCATTCGTCGCTGCGATGATCTTCATCGCTCAGGGTGCGTTGCAGACGTTCGCGGGTCCGGCCGAGGTGTACAACACCCTGACCGGGGCGACGCAGACCCTGCCGCGCGGCCCGATCGCTTCACAAGAAGTGATCAAACAACTGGGTACGAACGGCGGCGGCTTCTTCAACGCCAACGGCGCGGGGCCGTTCGAGAACCCCACCGGGTTGACGAACTTCCTGTCGATCGTGCTGATCCTGTGCATTCCGGTGGCCCTGACCTACACCTTCGGGAAGATGGTTCTCAGCATCCGGCAGGGCGTGGCCATTCTCGCGGTGATGGGCATTCTGTTCGGCGGCTGGCTGGCAATGGCCACGGTGGCCGAAGGGCAGGGCAACCCGGCCGTTGCCGCCGCCGGCGTGACCCATCAGCCCGAGGGCAACATGGAGGGCAAGGAGACGAGGTTCGGTACAGCCTCATCGACGCTGTACAACATTACCGCCACGCAGACATCGACCGGCAGTGTCAACTCGGCGGCGGACTCATACACGCCGATGGGTGGGTTCGCAATGCTCACCGGAATGATGCTCGGCGAAGTGAGCCCCGGGGGTGTCGGTACCGGTCTCTACTCGATGCTGCTGTTCGCGGTCATCACGGTCTTCATCGGCGGGTTGATGGTCGGTCGAACGCCGGAGTACCTGGGCAAGAAGATCCAGGCGCGGGAGGTGAAGCTCGCCGCCCTGGGCGTCCTCGTCATGCCGATCACCGTGCTGGTGCTGACCGCGATAGCGACGGCGGTCGGGGCGGGACGTGCCGGGCCGCTCAACGCCGGGCCACACGGCTTCTCCGAGATCCTGTACGCCTACACGTCGCAGACGAACAACAACGGTTCAGGGTTCGGCGGCCTGAGCGCCAACACCCCGTTCTACAACATCACCGGTTCCATCGCTCTTTTGATGGGGCGGTTCGCCATCATCATCCCGGTGCTCGCCCTGGCCGGGAGCCTGGCCGCGAAGCAGGTTGTCCCGGCCTCCCGGGGAACCTTCCGGACGGACAAGCCGATGTTTGTGATTCTGCTGACCGGGGTCGTACTCATCATCGGTGGGCTGACGTTCTTCCCGGCCGTCTCGCTGGGCCCGATCGTCGAGCACTTCAGTCACGGAAAGCTCTTCTGATGAATTGTCTGACTAAAGCTATTGCTGCAAGGCGCGCGCGGGCGGCCAGCCGACCCGATCGCGGAAGGGTCTTCTGATGCCCGACAACAATGTCCTTTTCCACCCGGGTTCGGCACCGGAGCGCGACGGCGGTGCGGCGGTATCCGCCCGCGGCGTGGTGAGCCGGCGCAGCCTGTTCGACACCGCGATCATGCGGCGGGCTGTGATCGACGCGGTCCTCAAGCTGAATCCGCGCGTTCAGATCAAGAACCCGGTGATGTTCGTCGTACTCATCGGCACTGCGGTGACCCTGGTGGACTCGATCGCCCATCCGAGCGTGTTCGCCTGGTCGGTCACTGTCTGGTTGCTGTTGACCGTGCTGTTCGCCAACTTCGCCGAGGCGATGGCCGAAGGGCGTGGCAAGGCCCAGGCCGACACGCTACGCAGGACCCGGACCGGTACTCAGGGTCGCCGCCTCGACAACAACGGCAACGAGCAGCGGGTCGCGGCGGCCGAGCTGGTCTCCGGCGACCTGGTGGTATGCGAGACCGGCGACGTGATCCCCTCGGACGGGGAGATCGTCGAAGGGATCGCGTCGATCGACGAATCGGCGATCACCGGCGAATCGGCTCCGGTGATCCGGGAGGCCGGCAGCGACCGGTCCGCGGTAACCGGCGGCACCATCGTCCTCTCCGACCGCATCGTCGTTCGGATCACCGCCGAGGCGGGCAAGTCCTTCCTCGACCGGATGATCAGTCTGGTGGAGGGAGCGCGGCGCCAGAAGACGCCGAACGAGATCGCACTGAGCATCCTGCTCGCTGCGTTGACGATCATCTTCGTACCGGTCGTCGTGACCCTCGCGCCGTTCGGCGAATTCGCCGGTGGCAACGTATCGGTGATCATTCTGGTGGTCCTGCTGGTCTGCCTGATTCCGACCACCATCGGCGCGCTGCTGTCGGCTATCGGTGTCGCCGGTATGGACCGCCTGGTCCAGCGCAACGTGCTGGCGATGAGCGGCCGGGCCGTCGAGGCGGCTGGCGACGTGCAAACGCTTCTACTGGACAAGACCGGCACCATCACGCTCGGGAACCGGATGGCATCGGCCTTCTACCCGGTCGCCGGCCACCGTGAGGAGGACCTGGCCGGAGTCGCCCAGCTGGCATCGCTGGCGGATGAGACGCCCGAGGGACGGTCCATCGTGGTGCTGGCCAAGGAACGCTACGGGCTACGTGAGCGCGAGTTGGGGCCGGAGCACGTCTTCGTTCCGTTCAGCGCGAACACACGGATGTCCGGACTGGATGTCGGTGCTCGGCGAATCCGCAAGGGCGCCGCCGACGCAGTCAAGCGCTGGGTGGCCGACCAGGGCGGGGACCTACCGGCCGAACTCGACCAGATCGTCGAGCGGGTGGCGCGTGCGGGCTCGACCCCGCTGGTGGTGTCTGACGGACCGCGCGTGCTCGGCGTCGTCGAACTCAAGGACGTCGTCAAGCAGGGCATCACGGAGCGGTTCGCGGAACTGCGCGAGATGGGCATCCGAACGGTCATGGTCACCGGCGACAACCCGTTGACCGCGGCCGCTATCGCTCAGGAGGCCGGCGTCGACGACTATCTCGCCGAGGCCACTCCCGAGACGAAGCTGCAGCTCATCAAGGCCGAGCAGGAAGGCGGCAAGCTCGTAGCGATGACCGGCGACGGCACCAACGACGCGCCGGCGCTCGCCCAGGCGGACGTGGGTGTCGCCATGAACATGGGTACCACGGCCGCAAAAGAGGCCGGCAACATGGTGGACCTGGATTCCAACCCGACAAAGCTTATCGATGTCGTGGAGATCGGGAAGCAGTTGCTGATCACCCGCGGCGCGTTGACGACGTTCTCCATCGCCAACGACGTGGCGAAGTACTTCGCCATCATCCCCGCGCTGTTCGTGGCGACTTTTCCGGAGCTGAACAAGCTGAACATCATGGCGCTGCACAGCCCTCAGACCGCCGTGCTCTCCGCGGTGATCTTCAACGCGTTGGTCATCATCGCGCTGATTCCGTTGGCGTTGCGCGGAGTGCGGTTCCACTCGTCCAGCGCATCGGCGATCCTTCGCCGCAACGTGCTCATCTACGGCCTCGGCGGGCTGATCATTCCGTTCGTGTCCATCAAAATTATTGATCTCATACTCACCGCTATCGGGGTCTTCTGATGCTGGTAAATCTCCGGCGGGCAATCGTCGTCTCGCTCGTGTTCTTCGCCCTACTCGGTCTGGCCTATCCGCTGGCCGCGACCGGCGTCGGACAACTCCTGTTCCACGATCAGGCGAATGGATCCCTGACCGCCAACGGCTCGACCCTGATTGGGCAGGCATGGGAAGGCCCGGGATGGTTCCAGGGTCGGCCGGACGGGTTCGACCCCAACGCCACTGGCGGGTCGAACCTCGGCCCCCGTTCGCAGGAACTGTCTGACAGCGTCAAGGAGCGGATCGACGCGCTGCAGGACAAAGGCATCGACCCTACGAATCACCTGGTCACCCGCTCCGGTAGCGGGGTCGACCCGGACATCTCACCGGACGACGCGTACGCCCAGGTAACCGCCGTCGCGAAGGCCAGGGGGCTTTCCGAGGATCAGGTACGCGACCTGGTGTCCCGGCACGTCACGGGACCGCAGTTCGGGTTCCTCGGCGCCCCTCATGTCAACGTTCTCCAGCTCAACGAGGCGCTCGCGGCACTTCAGTAAGCAATCGGCGTCGGCTGAGAGAGGCGAGTGGGAAGGAGGGCCGTGCCGGGCGGGGTGCCACCCCGCCCGGCACCGGCATCCTGTTGGTGCCCGCCCCGGCAAGGGTGCTTCGCACGGAGGATCCCCGCCCTGCCGGGGTGTGCGCCCGGCCACAGGCGGGAGCGCCCCGGGCGAGAGACCATTGGCCCCGGCCAGGACATCGGTGGCCCCGGTAGGAGGGACAGACACGGACACCATCACGATCCGACGGGACGTCATCGGCTCGCTCGCGGCGCTCGCCTGCATGGGCGTACTTCTCGCCGGGATGCTGCCGCTGCGTCCGCACCTGAGCGTCGCAACGTCCGCACTGGTGCTCGTTGTGCCAGTCGTCCTCGGTGTCGTACTTGGTGGCTTCCGGGCCGGCGTCGTCGCCGTGATCGCCGGATTTCTCGTCTACGACGTTCTGTTCATCCCGCCGTACATGACACTCAATGTCGGCGCCGCCGAGAACTGGACTGCCCTCGCCGTCTACGCCGCAGTCCTGCTGCCGATCGCCCGGGTGGTCGCCGGGATGAACGCTGCGCGGGCGAAGGCCCAGCAGCGTGGTATGCAGATCAGGGAACTGTTTGCACCATCCGGTCTGCTCGTCGAGGACAAGCCGTTCGACGAGCTGAAGTCGATGATCGTCAACACCGTGCGGGATGTATTCGATGCACGTCAGGTGGTGCTGCTGTTACCGAGAGAAAACGATCTGGACATCGTCGCCTCGGCCGGCGCGCCGCTGACCGAAGAGGACCGCGGCAAGCTCATCCCCGCCCCGGGACAGCTTGCCAACCTGGATAGCTACCCGGCTATTGACAAGGACCGCTTCGGGCTCGCGCTGATCGCGGCCAACCGCCCCGTCGGCCTGCTCGTGGTGTCCGGTCAGCGGCTCGCCAAACAGGAGCGCGAACCCCTGCTCCTGTTCGCGAACCAGGCCGCCCTCGCCATCGAACGCGCGCAATTGCGCGAGCACGCTTTGCGTACGGAACTCACCGAAGAGGTCGAACGGCTGGCCCGCATGCTGGTCGCCGCGGTGTCACACGATCTGCGCACACCGCTTGCCTCGATCAAGGCATCGTCCTCCATCCTTGCCGATCCAGACCTCGACATCGGCCGCGCGTCCCAGCTGGAGCTGGCCGAGCTCATCGACACTCAGGCCGACCGGCTCGCGGCGCTCGTCACCAATCTGCTGGACATGAGCCGGGTCCAGGCCGGTGTGCTGCGTCCCAGGTACACCGTCACCACCGTTGCGGATCTGGTGGCGACCGTGCTGCGCGACCTGTCGCCGGCGCTGGGCGCGCGCCTCGTGCGCGTCAACGCACCGGTCGACCTGCCGCCGATCGACATCGATCTGGTTCTCATCACCCGCGTCCTGACCAATCTGCTGGTCAACGCCGCCCGACACGGTCCCGGGAACACGCCGATCACCATCGACGCCGAGCTGACCAGCGCCGGGACCATCACCGTTGCGGTCACCGACCGTGGCCCGGGTGTTAGCCCCGATCGGCGCAGCGAAATCTTCGGAATGTATTCCCGGCGACCGGGGGACGCGGGCACCGGACTCGGCCTGACCATCGCCAAGGCCTTCATCGACGCCCACGAGCAGCGCATCTGGACCGAAGACGCGCCCCAGGGCGGCGCCCGATTCTGCTTCACCCTGCCCGTTGCGTCGCCACTTCCCGAGGAGATCCACCTTGTCCCGCATCCTGATCGTTGACGACGACAGCGACCTGCTCAACGCCTGCCGGGTCGGGCTGCGGGCACTCGGTCATGACGTACGGACCACCGAAACCGGCATCGACGGGCTCAACGAGGTCGCGCTGCGACCACCTGAGGCGATCGTCCTGGACCTCGGCCTGCCGGACATCGACGGCTTGGAGGTCTGTCGACGCATCCGCACCTGGAGCGACCTTCCCGTCGTCGTTCTGTCGGCCGACAGCTCCGAAGACCGTAAGGTGGACGCCCTCGACGGCGGTGCCGACGACTACATGACCAAACCGTTCGGTATGCGGGAACTTGATGCGCGCGTACGCGTCGCACTCCGCCACCACCTGGCGGGTACCGCGGACGATCAGACGACAGAACTGCGCGCCGGCCCCCTTCGTCTCGACCTCGTGCACTACGAGGCCACCTTCGACGGTCGTCCTCTTGACCTCACCCCGAAAGAGTTCGACTTCCTCGCGTACCTCGCCCGCCACGTCGGAAAAATCTGCACCCGGCGGATGATCCTGGAAAACGTCTGGGGAGCCGCGTACTCGAAGGAGTTGCAGTACCTCAAGGTCTACGCGTATCGGATCAGACGGAAGCTTCACGACGAGGACGGCCACTTCCTGGAGAACGACCCCTCCGTCGGCTACCGGCTGGTGGTCGCGGACAACTAGCGGACGCTTCGTCTCATGGCTGTGGCGGTCGAGACGGCTGCCTATCCGTGGTCTGGACCTGGTTGGCCGGTGCCGCCGAGGTTGTTTCGAGTTTGGTGTGGAGGACTTCGCGGGCCTGTTCGGCGGCACGGGTGATGCTCTCGCTGATGAAGTCGAGGAAGCGGGCGATGTTCTCCAGGCGGGTGGCGGCGGGGGTGTTGGGGCCGAGGATGGCGACGCCTTGGCGTGCGGTTTCGACGAGCTGGTCGTTGGATCGGGCGCTGGCGATCGTCGCCTGGTAGAAGAGTTCGTCGTCAACGACGTAGCGGTCGCGGCGGCGTTCGTCGCGTTCTCGACGGACGAGGCTCTGGCTCTCCAGGAAGGTGATCGCTTTGGAGATGGACGCCGGGCTGACCTGGAGGCGCTGGGCGAGTTGGGACGCGGTGAGGCTGCCCGCGTCGGTGGTGAACAGGCAGGTCAGCACCCGGGCTGTCATCTTGGTCAGGCCGGAAGCCATGAGGACGGTAGTGAACGTCTCCTCGTACTCGGCCACGGCCTCGGCGTCGCGTCCGTGCGGCTGGGGGACTGATTCCGCCCCCCGGGAGGAGGCGGGCCTGCGCCGGTGGGCGCGGCGTTCGGTGGCGCGGTGGGCCAGGTCGGCGCGGTAGGCGGTGGGGCCGCCGTTGCGCATCACCTCACGCGTGATCGTCGAGGTGGGACGGTCGAGGCGTCGGGCGATCTCTGCGTAGGGGAGGCTGTCGGCCACCCCCAGCGCGATCTGCTGGCGTTCCTGCTGGCTGAGCCTGCCTCCCGGCATCGCGATCTCCTTGGTGGTCCTTCATGGCGGTCCCTGATCCCCCCACTATAGCGTTCACTTCTCATCCATTGCAATGATCAATGCGTTCATCGTTGCATTGAATCCAGAGCCGTTGCAACACTTTCCAGGCTCCCACCTGCACATATGCCCATCCGGTGCAACAGAAGTGTTGCCCGGTTGTGGAAAGCAACGTAGCGTTTCCGGTGTCAGAAACACGAACGAGCACAGGAGAGCACGATGCAGAAGTTCGCCACCCCCACCCCGATCTCCGCCGTCCTGGACATCCCCGCCGGGCGCATCCAGTTCATCGCCGCAGACCGCGCCGACACCACCGTCGAGGTCCGGCCCGCCGACCCCTCCAAGAGCCGCGACACCAAGGCCGCTGAGCAGACCACCGTCGCCTACGCCGACGGCGTCCTGCGGATCACGGCCCCGACCCCCAACAGCCAGCTCTTCGGCCCCTCTGGATCCCTGGAGGTCACCGTCCAGCTGCCCGCCGGCTCCCACATCGAGGCCAAGACCGCCAGCGCCGAGCTCCGCGGCGTCGGACGTCTCGGCGACGTTGCCTTTGAAGGCGCGTACCGCCAGATCAAGATCGACGAGGCCGCGAGCGTCCGCCTCACTGCGATCGACGGCGACGTCGAGGTCGGCCGGCTCAACGGTCCTGCGGAGATCAGCACCGCAAGGGGCGACATCCGGATCGCCGAGGCCGTGCGGGGCACGGTCGTGCTCAGCACCCAGTCCGGCAACATTTCGGTCGCCGCCGCCGCCGGCGTCTCGGCCGCGCTGGACGCCGGCACCGGCTACGGCCGCGTCAGCAACGCCCTCAAGAACGATGGCACCGCCGAACTCGACATCCGCGCCACCACCTCCCATGGCGACATCGCCGCCCGCAGCCTCTGAGAAGCAGAACCAGGGCTATCCGGCCGGGCCCACCGCGATCGAGATCCTGTCGGTCGCGGTGGGCCCGCCGTCCGTCCCGAGGGCTTGCGATCCACGCGTTCGTCTCGGCGCCATCCCGCACCCCGATGCCGAGGTCGAGCTCTGGGCGGCGCTCCTGCACACGTTCGTCGACGGACTCGCCTCCCAGATCATCAACACACCCCGCGAGGTGTCCGCCGACGCCGCCGCACGACTGCTGCGTTCGCTGCTGCAAGCCGTACCTTCCGGTTGTTGAGACGGCGCCTGGGGTCAGCCCATGGTGGCGGTCGGGAATGACGTCGGTCGGGCCTGGCCTCTTGTGGTGGTCGCAGGTTGAGGCGGCCGGGAGCACGTGGCAGGCTCATGCCCCGTGATCGATGACTTCGCGAAGACGCACCTGCACAGCGATCTGCGGGAGGTTCGCGAGGCGATCCTGTGGAAGCTCGACGGGCTCGGCGAGTACGACATCCGCCGCCCCCTGACCGCGACTGGCACCAATCTTCTCGGCCTGGTCAAGCACCTGTCGGTCTGGGAGGCCAGGTACTTCGGCGAGGTCTTCGGGCGGCCGTTCCCCGAACCCCTGGGCCGCTGGGAGGATGCCGAGGCGCGTGGCAGCGACATGTGGGCGACCGAGCACGAGACGCGCGAGGAAGTCGTCGACCGTTACCGTCGCGTGTGGGAGCACTCAGACACGACGATCATCACCCTGGCCATCGATTCACCGGGCTACGTGCCCTGGTGGCCGCGCCCACAGGTCACGCTGTTCGCCATCCTGGTCCACATGCTCACCGAGACGAGCCGGCACGCCGGACACGCCGACATCCTGCGCGAACAGCTCGACGGGTTGACAGGGACCGCAGCCCGGTACGCCAACCGGCAGCACGACGCGGCCTTCTGGGAAGCCATGCGCGCGCAGATCGATCGGGCCGCCAAGGCAGCCGATACAACCCTTGCCTGAGGCGCGTCCGTAAGCCGGTGATCGTCGACTGCCCCCGGTCCGCTGCTCGTGTTGGCGCCGGTATACCCGCAGATCATGTCTGTGCCGGAGCGCTACCTCGGACCTGACCTCGTACAGGCACGCCTGCCACAGGATATTTTCCCCGTCGCTGCGGCCGAGCACGCGCAGCCGGTCGGCAAGCAGCTGTCAGCCAGGAGTCTGGCCCATAGGTGGCCTTCGATATAATGATTCGTTGTGGAGTGTCGTCTGTGGTTGATGCCGACTCAGGTGCGGAGAGGGCGAGGAAGCAGATGCGTCGAGGTTCGTTCGGGCGGGTGGTGTTCGGTCTGTTGGCCATGCTGTTCGTAATCACGGCCAGCGGTTGCGGGTCCTCCGAACCAACCGGCGGGGCGCTACCGTCCCGGCTGCGGGTCGGCGTCGTGCCCAACGTCTCCCCCGAGAAGCAGCGCGCGTTGTACGAGCCGCTGCGGACCTATCTGGCTGACCGGCTCCAGGTCGAGGTGGAGCTCTTCGTCGCCAACAACTACGCGGGCGTGGTAGCGGCCCTGGTCGCCAAGCAAATGGACGTCGCCTACCTCGGTGGGTTGACCTACACGCAGGCGGCTGAGCAGTCGCCGGGTGTGGTGCCGTTGGTGACCGAGGTCGACGAGGAGACCGGCACCCCGCGTTACTGGGCCGCGGTCGTCGTGCGGGCGGAGGCCCCCACCAAGTCCGTCGCGGACGTCGTCGCCGCCGGTGGCCGGTTCGCTTTCGGGGACGTGGGCTCGACGTCGGGGAGCCTCTACCCGCGGATGATGCTCGTCGACGCGGGCGCCAAGTGCCAGCCGGACGACCTGAACGCCTGCCCCCCGCTGCGGAACGTCACCTTCACCGGGGGGCACGACGCGACCGCGCAGGCGGTGCTCAACTCCTCCGTTGAGGCTGGCGGGCTCGAACTGCGGATCCTGCACCGGCTGGAGCGGCAGGGCACCGTCCCGAGGGGCGCCCTGCGGGTGGTGGAGCAGCGCGAGGTGATGGGCTACCCGTGGGTGGCCCGGGATGGGCTCGACGAATCCGCCCGGCAGAAGGTCACCGACGCGTTCCTCGCCATCACGGACCCAGTCCTGCTGTCGTTGATGCGGGCCAAGTCCTACGCGGCGGTCTCGACCGCGGACTACACCGAGGTACGGCAGAACGCCGAGCGCCTCGGTCTGCTCACCAAGCGGTGACAGCATGGACGTCACGCTGACCGGGCTCTCCGTCAGGTTCGACAGCCAAGCCGTTCCGGCGCTGGAATCCGTGGATCTTCAGGTGCGCGCTGGCGAACAAGTGGCGTTGCTCGGCTCCTCGGGAGCCGGGAAGAGCACCCTGCTGCGGGTGCTGCTCGGCGGCGTACGGCCGCTGGCGGGGGAGGTCCGCGTCGGTGGCCGTGATCCCTTCGGGCCGGCCGCCGACGTGCGGGCGCTGCGGCAGCGGGCCGGGTTCCTCCGGCAGCGCGACGACCTCGTCCCCGGCGTCAGCGCGCGGACAAACATCCTGATGGGCCAGTCCTGGCGGTGGCGGGTCGGTGACTGGCTCACCGTCGCCCGGGGCGGCGTGCCGCGCCGGCACACCGCCCGCCTCGACGAGTTGGCCCACCGCCACGGGATCATCGACCTGCTCGATCGGCGGATCGAGCACCTCTCCGGCGGTCAACGCCAGCGGGTCGCCCTGGTACGGGCGCTGCTCGGCGGACCAGGGCTGCTGCTAGCGGACGAGTCGACGACGGGGTTGGACCCGGAGCGGGCCGCGGCCGCCGTGGCGGACCTGCGCGGGGCGGACGGCGTCACCTTGCTGCTCGCCACCCATGACGGCGCGCTGGCCCGGCAGTTCCCCCGCGTCGTCGGGCTGCGCGCGGGGCGGATCGTCGCTGACGGCCCACCGGACACGATCTCGATGGAGCAGCTCTATGCCGCTTGAGACGGAGGATCAGGACCCGCCGGTCGCGTCCGCGGGGCGGCCGGCCGGTCCGCGGACACGGGCACCGATGCGTACGTTGCAATGGGTGGGGCTGCTGGTCTGCGCCACCGTCGTGCTCTGGTCGCTCTCGGCGACCGGGGTGGGCGTCGGATCGCTGGTGCAGGGGCGGGAGGGCACCGTCCGGTTGCTCTCCGGGCTCTTCCCACCCGACCTGGACCCTGTACTGCTGCGCCGGATCGCCACCGCGACCGTGCAGACCCTGCAGATCTCGGTCGCCGCGCTTGTGCTGGGTGCCGTCCTCGGCCTGCCGATGGCGGTGCTCATCGCTGGCAACGTACGGGCACCGCGGGTGCTGGCCCTCCCGGCGCGATGGCTCGCCGCGGTGCTGCGGGGCGTACCGGAGTTGCTGTGGGCGCTGCTCTTCGTGGCGGCGGTCGGCCTCGGACCGGCCGCCGGGGTCTACGCGATCAGCCTGCACTCGGCCGGCATGGTGGCCAAGCTCTGCTCCGAGCAGATGGAGGCGGTCGACCCGGCCCCGGTGGAGGCGGTCCGTCTCACCGGCGCCTCCCGCACCGCGACCGCGCTCTTCGCCGTCGTCCCGCAGGCTCGGGGCACCATCGTGTCCCAGCTGCTCTACCAGTGGGAGTGCAACGTCCGCAGCTCGGTGGTGATCGGCTACGTCGGCGCGGGCGGGCTGGGCCAGGAACTCGGCGTGGCGCTGCACCTGTTCCGCTACCAGGAGCTGGCGACGCTGATGGCCGCCGTGCTGCTGCTGGTCCTCATCGTCGACGGCATGTCGGTCCTGATCCGCCGGCGGCTCGGGGTCATCGCCGGGCCGCCCGGCGACTGCGAACGACCCCGTTTCCGCCAACGCTGGCGCCCACAGCACTGAGTTGCTTCACACCGCCCCGGCGGGACGGGGCGCCAGCTCGATCGGACCCGTTCGTGGACCTGGGCGACGGGCGGGCGCATCGACGATTTCGGCGATCGCTTCGAACGGGTTGTACTGGCCGATCTCCTTTGCCACGATCCCGGCCTGGGAGCGGTAGCCCGGGTCGCGCAGCACCGTCTGCACGGCGGCGCGCAACTCGGTCGCCCCCGGCATGCTGGTGCGCAGGTTGACGCCGGTGCCGCTCCACTCGACGCGGGCGGCCACCTCCGGCTTGTCCTCGCTGGCACCGGCGACCACCAGCGGCACTCCGTAGTACAAGGCGGTCTGCACCCCGCCGTAGCCGCCGTTGGTGACCAATGCGTCGGCGTGTGGCAGCAGCCGGTCGAACGGCACGAAGCCGGCCAGCCGCACGTTGTCCGGCACTTCGGCCAGCGCCCGGCGTACCAGGTCCGGCCCGTCCTCGCGAACGGTGGCGGCCACCACGAGGACGTCGAGGTCGGCGAGGGCGCGCACCGTGGGGATGACCAGTTCGTTCAGATCGTTGTTGGCGACGGTGCCCTGGGTGACGACCACCACCGGCCGGCCGGCTGACAGCTCGGGCCACCATGGCGGCTCTACGTAGTCGCCGGTGGAGGCTGGAGGAAGCGTACCGACGAACTGCAGGTGCTCCGGAAGGTCGCTGCGGGGGTACTCGAAGCTGGGCACGGTCAGCTGCAGGTAGTGGTCCGTACGGCGGAACGGCGCGTCGAAGAGGTAGCCGGGCACCGTCACACCCAACGACTCGAACGTTGCCGCGCCGAATCTCTGCAGCTCGGCAAAGCCCTGGCGCACCTCAGCATTCATCGCGCGGTTGCGGGCGCGCGCCTCCTCGCCTGGCGTTGGCACGATACCGGCGCCGAACGCAGGAGTGTCCTCGCTCTGGATCAGCAGGGGGACAGAGCCCAGCGTCACGAGCGTCGGGCGTTCCTCCGGCGCTGTCGAGAGGCTGAGCACCGGTATCGACCAAAACCCAAGCTCACCAAGCACCACATCCGCGGGGAACGTCGCCAGCAGCGCCCGTAAACCCCGCACCTGCGCGGGCAGATGGCCGAGGAAGAAGTTCTCAAAGTCGAACGACAACTGGGCCGGTCCTGGTGGCAGCGTGGCCCGCACCGGAAAGAGGGTGTCCAACTTCCGGTCGTCGAGATCGGCTTCCGGCGGTAGTGCCTGGAATCGTGCTCCGATCGCCAGCGCGCGCTCCTCGAACCGGGATCCGGTGTATACGACCACCTCGTGACCACGCCCAACCAGGTCCGCCGCGACCGTGAGGACCGGGCTCACGTGTCCCTGAAAGGGAGTCGCTCCAACTATTACCTTGGCCATTCGAATCTCCTCATTTAGTACAGCGCCGGCTTCACCACGCGAGATTGGAGGGAGGTCCCGGCGTTCCGGCCCGATGGGCGCCGGAGCCCGCTGCTCGCTGATCCTCACGGCGCGAGGACGCCGAGGCGGTCGGCCGCCTCGATCACCTCACCGAGCAACCCGAGCCATTGGTCCACGTCGGCGGCCTTCAGGCCCACGTCGAGCCCGAGGCCCTGGCCGCCGGCGAGGTACACCTGGGTCACACCACTCTCGCGGGCGGCCATGAGGTCCTCGGCGATCTGCCGGGGCGATCCGCCGAGGAAGGGCCGGCCCTCCCCGATCGGCTCACGGGTGACCGGGGTCGGCCAGGGCACCTGGTTGACCACCATGAGATCCCCGGGGTCGCGGCCCGCCTCCCGGGCGGCGTCATAGAACGCGGACACGACGCCGCGCAGTTCCTGCGCCGAGGAGGTGATCGGGATCAGGCCGTCCGCGATCCGGGCGGCACGCTTGACGGCGGCCGGCGCATTCGCGGCCAGCAGCACCGGAATGCGGGCCTGGACCGGCTTGGGGTTCACCTGCGACGGCGCGATCCGGTAGAACTCGCCTTCGTGCCGGACCGGGTCCGGGCACCACGCGGCCCGCATCGCCGTGATGAATTCCTCCGTGCGGGCGCCCTTGCGGCCGCTCGACACGTTCGCCGTCTCGAACTCGTTGTGCTGCCAGCCCTGTCCCAGACCGGCGATGACCCGGCCGCCGCTGAACCGGTCCAGGGTGGCGAGCCGGCGGGCGAGCATCACGGGCACGTGCAGCGGCGCCACCAGAACCGCGGTGCCCAGCTTGATCCGCTCGGTCACGGCGGCGATGTAGCTCAGCGTCTCCAGCGGCTCGTACGTCGAGCCGTAGAACTCCGGCAACATCTCGGGTTCACCCCCCGTCCACAGCACGACCTTGTCGATCGGGCGGAGCAGGCGTTCAAACGTCCACAGGGCGCTGTAACCGAGCCGTTCGGCCTCCTTCGCGACCTTGACGATCGTCTCCGGCGAGGTCTGCGGCCCGGCGGTGGGCAGTGCGAGACCGAGTTCCATGGGTCCTCCAACAGGTCGAATTCATCAGGATCGCGGCGTGGAAACCCGGCCGTTTAGGGCCGGGGGAGGTAACGCCGCTCCCTCCCCTCGATGCTCGTCTTGCGTGATGGGTGGATAGAATGTGAGGCGTGGGTGAGGTGGTGAAGCGGGCGTACAAGTACCGCTTCTATCCGACCCCTGAGCAGGTTGAACAGTTGAATCGCACCTTCGGGTGCGTGCGCAAGGTTTACAACCTGGCCTTGGAGGCGCGCACCCGTGCGTGGGCCGTTGACCGGCAGCGCAGCACCTATGTGCAGTCCTCGGCGTGGCTGACCGAGTGGAAGCGCACCGAGGAGTTGGCGTTCCTCAACGAGGTCAGCTCGGTGCCGTTGCAGCAGACGCTGCGGCACCTGCAAGCCGCGTTCGCCGCCTTTTGGGGCAAGCGGTCGCGCTACCCGCGTTTCAAGGCCAAGCGTAAGTCCCGGGCGTCGGCGGAATACACCCGCTCGGCGTTTCGCTGGCGTCACGGGCAACTCACCCTGGCCAAGATGGACGCCCCGCTGGGCATCGTGTGGTCTCGGCCCCTGCCCGAAGGGGCCGAACCGTCGACGGTCACGGTGTCCCGCGACGCGGCCGGTCGGTGGTTCGTGTCCCTGCTGGTCGATGACCCCACCGTCAAGGCACTGCCGCCGCTGTTCACGGCGGTCGGGGTGGACGTGGGCATCACGA